>DCMX01000029.1:0-3735 GCA_002321855.1 Fidelibacterota bacterium UBA1611
AAAATGGTTAAACCGCCTATAGGCCAATGGCGCCCTGCTTCAGGTGCACCGAATTTGAACAGGGCTAAACCGATCAACGCAATGGTGGGTGCGATTGTTATAGGACCAACAAATCGCAACAATCGTCCGATAATGCCACTTGCCCCAATTAAAATCTCCCCAAGCGAACCGGCTATAATGGCTCCTTGAACGTGCTGCATTCGTACTTCCCAACCAGCATTGGCCAGGGCTGCCATACCGCAGATAGCAAATGTGGGGGCTAAAAAAGAGAATGTTCCCCCCTGGACGATCGGTAAGCGATTCCCAAAAGTGGTTTGCAGAAGTGTGGTAATACCGCTGACAAAAAACATGGTTGCAATCAACCAGCCTTTTTCTACGGGATCAATAATACCAAATGCCGGAGCCAATATCAGTGGAATCGCCACGGTTGAACCGAACATGGTCAGGTAATGCTGCAACCCCAGAATAGCTGTTTCTAAAACTGGGGGATTATCATCAATATTATATAACAGTGATGTTTTATTTTTTGCCATGAAAGTCTTTTATTAATTTCAAATTGACCATTTTATTTTAATCATAATTCGCTGCAAGACAAGGTGTGGTTTCTTTGCCCTTTTTATGTATTGTGAATATATTTCGTTCTCCCAAAAATTTGTTGAAAGTTAATCATACAATAAAAATGAAATCAGCCAAATCTCCTAATCACGAACAAATGCTAAATGTTGCTATCCAGGAAGCCCGGAAAGGATTGGATGAGGGCGGTATTCCCATTGGGGCTGCTCTTTTTCACGCGGATGGAACTTTGCTCGGAAAAGGTCGAAACAGACGTATCCAGAAAGATGACCCTTCCCTTCATGGAGAGACGGATGCATTCCGGAATGCGGGACGACAACGATCCTATTCCAATACCATCATGGTCACAACTTTGGCTCCCTGCTGGTACTGCAGCGGGTTGATCCGGCAGTTCAAGATAAAAACAGTCGTTGTGGGTGAATCGGTTAATTTTTCCGGTGGGGTTGAATGGTTAAAACAACATGGTGTTGAGGTAATTGATCTTCATTCTGAAGCATGTATTACAATGCTTGCAAATTACATCCGGGATAATCCAGAGATTTGGAACGAGGATATCGGAAAAGAATAATTTCTATCCCCCATTCTTTCCAAACCACCAGTCTTTATTTTTATGGTCATAATCGATAAAGATGTGTTTCGTTTCACGAAATTCTTCTAGGGCTTCAATTCCATGTTCCCGTCCGATCCCGGATTGTTTCATACCGCCAAAGGGAGCAGCAATATTTTCCATCAGTGGATTATTAATACAGAATGTTCCTGCTTGAATATCGTCCGCAGCAGTCATGGCGCGTTCAATATCCCGAGTGAAGATGGTGCAGCCTAATCCATATTTTGTTGAATTCGCCATCTGTATCGCTTCATCCATGGATTTGATACGTTGAACTGGGATCACAGGGCTAAATGCCTCTTCCATAACAATATCCATTCCCGGTGAAACTTGATCAAAAACAGTAGGTTCATAAAAATACCCTTTTTCGAATTGATCCGATCTTTGTCCACCAGTCAATACACGTGCACCTTCCTTTTTGGCTAAATCCACCTTAGTGATCGTGTTTGAAAATTGCGTTTTGGATGACATAGGTCCAACATCTGTTCCTTTTTCCATAGGGTCGCCCAATTTCACTTTTTTTGCTTCTTCTACTAATGCCTCCGTGAATTGGTCTGCGATATTATCAAAAACATAAACCCTTTCAACCGATGTGCAAACCTGACCAGCATTCACAAATCCACCCCAGGCTGATCCTTTAGCAGCTACTTCCACATCTGCATCATCGCAAACGATCACGGGATCTTTTCCGCCCAGTTCCAAAGATATCTTTTTCAGATTATCCGATGCTAATCTTGCAATTCTTTTCCCAGTTCGGATAGATCCGGTAAATGCAATAATTGGAACATCCGGATGTTGAACCAGCGCTTCACCGGCTTCCTGACCTAAGCCTGTAACCACATTCATGACGCCGGGTGGCATATCTCCACCTGCCACTTCAATCCAATGTAAAATAGAGAGAGGTGTGACCTCGGATGGCTTCATAATAATGGTATTCCCTGCAGCCAACGCAGGAGCCAGTTTCCATCCCATTAGAGATAGAGGGTAATTCCAAGGGATGATACACCCAACCACACCGTAAGGTTCATATCGCACCAAGGACATGGAATTTCTCTCTGCTGGAGCAACAATTCTCCCCACCTGGTCCCGGGCCAGTTCGCTGTAATATTCAAGGTATTCCGCCACATCTTCGATCTCGTTCAATGCATTACTGTATGGTTTTCCCATCTCAATCGAAATAGTCTCTGCCAGTTCTTTTGAATGTTCACGGGATTTATTGGCCATGCTTCTCAAGTAGTCTCGACGCTCGCTTGCGGTCAGTTTTCTCCATCCAGCAAATGCAGCTTTGGCAGCTTCCACTGCCTTGTTCACATCTGTTTTATGACTGGCAGGAACCTGTGCGATAATCTGCTCTGTGAATGGATTCTCCACATCGAACGTTTTACCCGATTCGGCATCACACCATACATTGTTAATATAATTTTGATAATTCATTATTTCTCCTTTTGGAATTTTTTCAAAATCTGCCTGATATCTTTCACGAAAAAAACAAAAACTGTGATAGACCCAAAACCAAGGATTAAGACGGTGATCCAGGTAAATGTTTCCCAGTTACTCATGACCTTCCCCCTTTATCCAAAGCCAACCCGATAAAAAACCCGATTAATGAAATTGGCACGGTGATATACATCACGAATTCCTGAAGGAAATCTATCCCCAACCATTGAACAATATATGTCTCTTCTTCTAAATCAAATGTTCCGTTCATCATAATGTAAACATTCAGAATGACCGTGGAAGATAAACCCAACCCGGCACTTAAAAAACCGGCTAAAGGTTTCCTGAACTTCGGCACATAAAGTCCCAAGAGTATGGGCACCAATACACTGGAAATCAGGATGGAAGCCATAAAAACCCATAGCCCCAGCATCTGTTCAAATGAAACAGCCATCGCAAACCCAAGGACCCAGGATAAAAGAATTCCATAGCGTGTAGTTTTAATCAATTCCTGATCGGTAGCATCTGGTTTGATTGCCGGTTTATAAATATCGTAAGCCACATTTCCACCGGCCACCAGACAATACGAATCCAATGTGGACATCTCCGTAGAAAGTACGCCTGCCATAAATAATCCGAGAGCCCCTGCAGGAAGCGCTGCAACCATTACAGTTAATAATGCTGCATCTGGTGCTACTCCCGGATCAATAATAGTTTTTTGAATTAATTCTCCAGTACCTGGATCAATAATAGTTTTTCCAACCAGAGTTCCAGTTTTAGCAGCCATCGCCAATATGGTAATAATCCAATCATATGATCCCCAAATAAAAATACCAATAATGAGAGCGTTTCTAATATTCTTATATGATTTTGCCGCAAAAACACGTTGGTAAAATGCGGGTTCAACAAGTATGGATAGGCCTGTAGAAGCGTAGATAATGATAAGCCAAATAGAAAGATCACCCATTGAATCAAAATAACTTGGTTCAAGTTTTTCTATCATTATGTCAAATCCGCCGATCAAATTCATAGCAAATGGAAATGCCATCGCTAAAACAACACACATCAGAACAAACTGGATCGAATCTGTCAGCACCACAGCCCAAAACCCACCGGTG
>DCMX01000029.1:4042-5840 GCA_002321855.1 Fidelibacterota bacterium UBA1611
ACCACAGCCCAAAACCCACCGGTGAGCGTGTAAACCAACGCGATTCCACCAAGAACCAACATACCCGCGACAGGTTCCCAGCCAAGAATCACATCACCCAACATCCCGAACCCATAAAGAGACAACGCAGGCAGGGAATAAATGAAAGATGTTACGGCACCAACATACCTAGTATTTTTTCCATAATACTTATCCAGAATGTCTGGGAGACTCTTGAAGTTTTCTTCCCGCAACCGCTGGGCCAATAAAAATGCCGCGATCAGAAAAAATGCATAGGTTGGCCGTGCATAGCCAAACCACGCAACAACGCCATCTGTAAATCCCAGTTGCGAATCTCCAAACAACACGTCAATACCATAGTAGGTCGAGATCAAGGTTGTGATCAAAAGTGGCGTCGTGAGCGACCTGCCAGCCAGAAAAAAGTCGTCGAAATCAGTATGCTTTTTTGCAAACCAAATGCCAACGCCCACCATTCCGGCAAGGTAAATAGCGATAATCACATAATCGATTGTGGAAATAACGCCCACGTCTTTAAGAAATCCAATCTAAAAAGCGATAATAATAGGCTGCAAATGGCAGAAACCAGGGCTCTTTTCTATAAAAGAACATGGTTTGGTGCGATATTTCCTTATAAGGGCTCCGGTCTTTTTGACCTGACATAAGTAATCCCAATTCTGTCCCAAGATAGGTGGCAATGGACAAACCATGTCCACCATAGCCAAAGGCATAATGAATTCCATTAATCTCTCCAATATGAGGCATCAGGTCAAATGTAATTCCTAACTTTCCAGTCCATGTATGTGTGATTTCAACATCATTGAGTTCCGGAAAAACTTTACGCGCCTGGTTGGACAGTATTTTGGCACTTTCATTCAGGTCCAGGTCTGTACTCAAATCATTTCGCCCACCCCATAGCATCCTTCCGTCCGGTGTAAGCCGAAAATAATTAATGAACCGTTTTGAATCATAGAACATGCGCTGTTTCGGACTGAGTTTCTCTTGCAGGTCTTGCGGCAGAGGCTCTGTCACAATAATATAGCTGCCGACCGGAAAGACTTTAGGCTTGAGCCCAGGCACCAGCATATCTGTATATCCGTTCGTGGCGATGACAACATCCCTAGCTTTTATATCACCTTTGGAAGTCATTAACTCATATCCACCACCTTCCCTGTTAATCTTTTCTGCCCGGATATCTTCACAGAGAATAACACCAAGAACTGCAACAGCCCTGGCCAATCCATCTACATACTTGGCCGGCTGCAGACCACCGCTGGCTTTATCAGATAATCCGCCAAAATAGGCATCCGTTCCAATTTCAGACCTGATCTCTTCTTTTGGAACAATCGTTTTTTCATGGCCCATTTCCCTTTTAATCCATGCCGCATATTCCGAAAAATCATCATAATGAGATTGCTTACATGCCAAGGCAACGTGGCCTTTCCGGGACCAATTACAGTCAATGTTTTCTTCAATGATGATCTGTTCTAATAAGTCAATTGCATCGACAGAAGATCTCCAAAATTCACGTGCGTAATCCATCCCATATTTCTTATGAATTTTTAATATGTCTTGCTTAAGGCCCGGTGTTGCCATACCGCCATTACGGGAACTGGCGCCCCAACCGATTTTATATTGATCCATGACAGCGACTGAGTTGCCTGCTTTCGCTAGTACTCGCGCCGCAGTGAGTCCCGTATAGCCGCTACCTACAATAGCCACGTCAACCTCCGCTGGCAGGTCCACGGACACAGGAAGTGGATTGCTAGGAGAAAACTGATCAGTCCAGAAGACTTCGGGT
>DCMX01000138.1:0-897 GCA_002321855.1 Fidelibacterota bacterium UBA1611
CTAATAATCTTTCACGAGATGATTTAAATTTTAGAATAGCATTATAGATTGATTTAGCAATCTTTTGTCTATAGCCTGGTTTTTTTAAGTTTCTTTCTTCCGATGGATTTGAAATATAACCTGATTCCACTAAAACATTTGGCATGCTTGCACCAATTAAAACGTAAAACCCCGCTTGTTTTACCCCGCGATTTGGACTGTCAAGATTTTTATCTAACTCAATTTGAATCATTGCTGCCAAATCTTCACTTTCTTTCATGAACATACTCTGTGCCATTGTTGCCATAATTAGATTTTCTCCGGTTAATTCCTGATACTGCGACCTAACTTCTTCAAGTTTGATAACTGCATTTTCTCGTGATGCAACTTCAATTGCATCTTCACTTTTACCAGATGAGAGCAAATAGGTTTCAAATCCTTTTATTTTACGATTTGGGTTTGCATTTACATGGATACTCACAAAAATTTTAGCATTGGCCTCGTTAGCTATTTTAGTTCGCTCCCACACGTGAACGAACACATCTTCAGTGCGAGTGTAAACCACTTTAATTGCGGTGTTTTTTTCCAATAGCCGACCAATCCTTTTTGTAATATCCAGGACAATATCTTTTTCTTTTGTTCCATATTTACC
Organism: Fidelibacterota bacterium UBA1611; assembly: GCA_002321855.1. Taxonomy (GTDB): domain Bacteria; phylum Fidelibacterota; class Marinisomatia; order Marinisomatales; family UBA1611; genus UBA1611. The sequence goes on from DCMX01000138.1 coordinate 632, forward strand.
CGTTGTACCTGGATCTTTTCCACCATGACCAGCATCTATAACAATCGTATCCATTTTCCAGCGATTTTTAACATCTTTTATTCGAATTGAACTTTTTTCTAGTGGAGTTCGTAAGGTAATTACAATCTCGTATGGGTCAAGTTTTTGATACCATTCATGACTAATGACATTAGACCTTAATTTTAACGCAATTTGAGCAGTTTCTCCAATTTGATCTGATTCCACACTATGAATGATTCCGCGAGTCAATGCACCATTTAATGTCA
>DCMX01000138.1:1304-2064 GCA_002321855.1 Fidelibacterota bacterium UBA1611
GAAAAAGCTTTCCTGGTCTTTAATCGAACAATGGTACCATTAGATTTTTCTTCTACATCTATCGCTGTAATCGTGAATTGTACAACATCTACATCGAGGAATTCTCTTTTAGGATCATAGTTAATGCCTGGTAAGGTTGTTGATTTCAAAATGTTTAAAAATCCTTGTGCTGGTAAATAAATATCTCCTGCTTCTTCTTTAGCTATTACAGACATCTGAAATGGTTGGTCATCTACCATGATAAAACTAGACCTAGCAGAAATCTTTATCCTTCTATTAGTAATATATAACACGAGTTTTTTCCGCTCCTGATTTTCATACAACCGAGATGATATTGCTCTTGCGAAATCTCTTGCGGACATATATAATTGTTCTGAGTTTGGTAAGGTTTTTATCTTAGACTCAGTTCCCGTGCTTCTATTAAAGACCCGGATATCTGCCTGCGTTAATGAAACCAGATAAAATATAATTATTACCTTTTTCCAAATATTCATAAAAACAAATTTATCTTTTTCTTCAATCAGATGATAATAAAACGATTATTATTAAAAATAAATATTTTAGGATTTAACAAATAAACAAAACAAATTATTCATAGCAAGAGAATAACAACCATCTAAACCAAAGATTAATATTAAATATGGTTCAAACAGTGAATAAGAAAGACTGTGTATGGTATCTCAATAAGATAACCAAATAAGCGAGAGGCCAATACTTAAAAAGTTGGTTTATAAAAACACATAAAATAATTACGCCCCAA
>DCMX01000138.1:2460-4624 GCA_002321855.1 Fidelibacterota bacterium UBA1611
TGCCAAGAGTCCTGCCAATCCTGCATCGCCAAACTGAGCCATCACTCGTCCTAGGCCTTCTATCACACCGAAGAAGTCGTCAAACAGGATACCGACAACGATTCCAACAATAACTAGAGACTTGAGCAAATCTGTTACTATCCCAAGCCACTCGTTGAGGGTGTCAAATGCACCTTTGAGCATATATTCCTCCTGTCAAAAGGCGTGGGGGTCCGTTATAATGGGCCCCCATCAAGGCCTATTTGATTATTATCCTAGAAACGAGAGAAAGACCAGCAAAGCCAGCAGTCCGGCAAACCCACCGTCCAGAAACGTGTTCACTAAATCCACGATTCCGCCAATTGGGTCAAACCCGGTGGAATAAATAATATTGACGAAGACAAATAGTACAATAAGTGCCTTTATTACGCCAACAATCCCAGCTGCGGCATTCTGTACGGTTGCGTTTACATCAGCCATGCCAATACCTCTTTATTTTGGTTATTAAACAAAATGGGGGCATCTATCCCCCATTCTCCGAAATGATTGTCTTTGTATGTAGTTATTACCAGGGTCAATCCCTTTAATCGAATCGAATTTACTAATAATAGTAGTATCGACAATATTTATATTTATTCAACAAGTTAATTACTGTTTTCTATATACATTATTGATTTATATACCATTAATGCAGTTACACTTTCCATACATTGGGCACACAATCGCCAGTGGTTTTTGACATGGTTACATGGAACTACGGGGTGAACCACCTGTGATATTTCTCCTGTGGGTTTAGTTAAGTCCGGATTTTGCGAACCGAAAATTGTAACCGTTGGTAGTCCAATATATGCGGCAAGATGACCGGCCATGGAATCTATCCCAATTAGCATACGTTGATTTTTTAACCAATTATAAAATCCAATAAGCGACCCTTCAAATACTTCAATATCAGGAGTCTGTTGTATTATCTCATCGCACGTATTCTCCAAATCTGGAATCTTAACTATTGCCAGAGAATATTTACCATATAACTGTTTTATTAATTCTACCCAGCGTTCGATTGGCCAGCAACGATTTGTGTCGCTTGCGCATGGGTGTAATACTATTTTCCCTCGTTGTAAAACATTGTTATTACTTTTATTTCTTTTTCTGTTTAATGCTGGAATCTTTATAAGAGAAAGTAAATGGAGTGAGCGTTCTGATTGATGTAAAGAAAATGGAAATTCAAATGAAGAGGTCAAAAAATAAGAACCACCTGTTGCATCGTACCCTACTCTTTTTTTGCTCGCAGTTAACCAGAGGAACCAATTATTTCGAATATCACCTTTAAAATCAATTGCGAGATCTATCTTGAGCTTCCTCAATCCAATACCAAAGGCTACTGTATCCTTCCATCTTGATAGAGACCATTCCCAGTTTGTCCAAGGTGAGGAAAATCCTATTATCGTATCAGCTAACCGCAGTTTTTCTGCTAATTGTACTGTATCCGAATTCGTAATTAATATTATTCTTGACAAAGGAAATGCCTTCTTTATCATATCGAGTGCAGGTATTAACATTACCACATCACCTATTCTATGATATTCGGTGATCAAGATGGTTCGGGCTTTTTTTACATTAAAAGGAAGCGCTGGGGTATTGTTAAACCAATCAATAAATAAAATAAAGGGTTTTATCATTACACTGATATGCCTGGCCCAGAATAAATGACTTGGTTTATAGACTTCCTGAATCAAGGATTTAAACCGATTGATCTGTAATAAGAATAGAGTTTTCGAGCAACACTACTTATATCATGTTTCTTTCTGACCCATTTATAACCTCTGTTTCCTGATTTCATTATTTGTTCTCTATTTTGAATCAATGATCTCAACTTATATTCCAAAGATCCTGATGTAATATTAATAAAAGGATTATCAGGGATGAATGATTTATAGGTGTTATTTATTTCTGTTAAAGTACAAATCCCCATGGAAAGTGATTCCACTGAATTCATTCCGTAGCCCCAGCCACCTTTATCTCCAACCTGATCTATGAAAATATCTGCACTCTTTTTACGCTCCATCGCAACAGAATGTGATACATTCTCAATAAGGTCGAATGTAATAAGACCTTCATTATGTAAAATTCTACAGGTTTGTATGATACCGGCAGAACCTTTATAATAACGATTTGTAGGAGCATG
>DCMX01000138.1:5053-13505 GCA_002321855.1 Fidelibacterota bacterium UBA1611
TCCACTTCATTAGTTAAGTTCAGATCGGATAGTTGATTTATAATGGGCATTACACCTCGAGTTCGTAAATCCTCTCCATGATAATGACAAATAATCTTTTTACCCCCTTTTTTCAGAGCTTGTGCAAAAAACTCATCCTTTAAGAAATCCATTCCACTTTCAAAGTGAACCACATCATAATTAAGCAGATCATATTTTTTGATTGCTTCTTTTGTTTTGGAACGCCACAACCAATCCTTATACTTTAAAAAGGTTTTATCTAACAAACCATTCGGAGACCACACCGGGGGATAGCCGTCTTTCTCTTTATAATAACCTTCCCTGCCGCGGTAAAATTTATATATATTATGTCGGATCATTGCCAACTGTGGTCTAGTAAAATTAAATGGGAGTTCTAGACAAATATCGTCCTTAAATCCCTTTGGTGAACGAAAAAATGTTACTGTTCGACAAATATGATTATTAGATATATGTTCTTTTTTCCACAGACTTAATGTTCCAACCGTGTTTTCTGGAGAGATATAAAGTATCTTCATGGAATTAACTTTTTATATACCTTGATCAATCTTATGCTGATTGATTCCCAGTTATATTCATTAATGATTTTTCTTTGGTTGACTTGTAATTCCTTAACAGACTTATTATTCAATTCCTTTACTAAATGATCCGCGAGTGCAACAACATTACCTGGTTTTACAAGTGCCAATCCATCCACATCATAACGTTTCATGGGTTTAAGATCTGATGCCACTATACGACAACCAGCGGCCATAAATTCAAATAATTTCGTTGGTGTTCCAAGTCTAGTGAGTGGGTTATCGAGGAATGGTATAACTCCGATGGCATTCTTTGCTAACTGATCCCAAATCTCTCTATGCGATATATGCCCATGCCATTCAACATGATTATTAAGACCTAATTGATTAATCAATGATAAAATGTTCTTTTTATATTGCTCTGTACGGAATGCGCCGAATAAAGATAGTGAAACATCGTTAACTCTTTTTGCAACCATTGATATAGATTCTATTAATTCTGTGATACCTCTTTCGGGACCGATATGACCATGATAAATAATCGTGTTTCCCCGATCCGATTTGAAATCTACTTTTGGTAATATTGTACTGGATGGAAAATTCTCAAGTACAATAGGGATGAAACCGTTTTCTATATATCCACAATTATTAATAGCCGGGCTTGCCAGAATTATTTCATCTACATACTCTAAAAATTGTTTTTCTTTTCTCAGCCAAATTTTCCCATTCAAATTCTTGATGATTTTCCCCCAGCGTGAAAATGTTTGAATTAACGATGGATAATCCTCATGAACATCGTAGATGACCTTTGTATTAAAGAGCTCTTTTACCATTTTTGCCAAGGGTAATAGAGCGGGCTCATGTATATGAAGAATCATTGGCCTATTTTCTGAAAAAATTCGCAATAAATCCTTTTGATAGGCATCAGTGGAGAAACTTGATTTCTGATAATTAATATGAGACACAAATTGGTCAGATAGGTCTATATCAGATTCTGACCTCGAAAAATATGTGATATGTATTTTATTATTAACTAAAGTTTGAATTTCCCGGTGATATATTCTTTCATCATCTGGATAATGCTCACAGGAAACAATACAAATCATGCTATAAAACTCTTTATGATAGTCCTTTCCTCACTATTGATTGCAAAGAAATACCAGCCTATCGGGTAGAAAAACATGGTTATCGAACGAATAAGAACATCGTTCCCTGTAAAAAAAACTATCCCCATATAGAGTATAGGGTATACACACGCAATCCAATTATACATGATCGGATAAATTTTATAGGTACAAAGAAATATTGATGAGCTCATTGCTACAAATGCAATAACAGTAGCCCATGCAGAACCTATGATGCCATAGATAGGAATTAAATAAATATTCATTCCTATATTCACGATTGCGCCCACAGCTCTGAAAATGGGAATCCAATTTGTAATCTCTTTTATATAAATTCCAGGAAGTTGTATCACGTATGTACCAAAAAAGAAATAAGCTAAAAGAATTACGTGTATCACATGTTCTGCGGCCCAAAATTGTTCTCCAATCAATGGCCTTGACCCAATGGAAATACGAATAATCTCAGGAATCCATAGACTCACTACAACCACTACAAATCCAAGTAATCCCAAGAAAATAGATGCTATCTGTGCAAATTCTTTCCTAGCGCTTGGTTGTGTCCCCCGCTTTAAAAAATATGGTGTCCAACCCATATTAAATCCCATAACCACAATTAATCCCATTACGCCCAACTTGTAGCCCGCAGAAAAAAGTCCTACTGCTGTGGTATCAGAAAGCCATTCCAGTAGATAACGGTTGGATAGTTCCATGATCATTGTGAAAATACCTGCTGGGAAAAATGGTAATGCGAATCTTAGCACTTTACTCAAGATTGATCTTTTCATCCCTCCTATATCAATCCGATTGATAATTATTGGGATAGATAAAATAAATAAACTAGTAGACGATATTAAATTGGCCAATAACACCCCCTGGATGCCCATTTCGAGTGTAATAACAAAGAAGATATTTAGTCCCATTGTGATTAATACATTAGTAAAATTATAAGCTATAAATGGGATGGGTTTTTCTTCAGTTCGTAGAATTAATATTGGAATATTCCACAATGCATCCATCAGAAGGATTCCCGATAATATGGCGATCCAGTCAGGTCTATCTATTCCTAAGACATATAATGCAATATGATGCTTTGATATAAATAATAAACCCGAAAAAATAAGACTGGTGAATAATTGTAAACCATAAATCGTAGTGATATGTACGGTTCTTTCTCTACCATCGAGTTGAACAGAATACTTCATCAGAGCTGTATCCATACCATACCTATAAAGAATCAGAGTAAACCCCATAAATGCATACGCCAATGAAATAATACCATATTCATCAGGTGTAAATACATGAGTATATAATGGGAGAAGAAAAAAGGTGACAAGCCTGGCTATAATATGACCAAATCCGTAAATGAGTGATTGTTTCCCAAGCGATTTGATTGACATAAGAAAATATGAAAAAGGTTAGTTCAGTTGAATTTCCAAAATATCTCGAAACACACCACTGGCTCCAAAATTCTCTTTAAACCGCCCTAACCCCATATTGGGATTACCATTCACTGTAAAGGTCCCAAAATCATATATTTTAAAACCATTTTGAATAGCCCATTCAAAAATCGAATAAAAAAGCAAATTCACTGCACGAAAATCCTGGAATTCTTCTTTATGACTGATATAAAAAGCTAAAACCACTTGTGGATTCACAATGAAATTCACGACCCCAGCAATCATTTCACCTTCAAAAAATGCACCAAATAGATTTATTTTATCTGGAAACAACTGTTGTAAACTTTTAAGCTCGTCAAGTGTATGTGTTGGTTCAACCCCGTGACGTATTTTTAAATTATTCTTTAAAATCCTATAAAATTCATTTATTCTTTTCGATACTCTAATCTCAATACCCTTTTTTTGTGCTTTAAATATTGCTCTTCTGTGCGATGGTTTAAATTTTTTTAAATTCCGATCTAAACTCTTTTCGAGAAATAATGTGCTTGTTATTTCTCTTTTATAATAACTAAAACCATTTTTGAATAACGAAAAATCAATGTAATTGGATAGTCGTTTCTGATAGAATACCGGAGGAAGAATTATTCTTATCCCATTAAAATTTTGGTCGTGGACGTACACAACAAGTGCTTTCACTAAATCTATAGCATTTGCAATGGATAGATTTTCTGGGACAACAAATGATCCCATTGTGGCCCCCGGATGTGAAATCAGCAATGTTTTTTCATTTTGTGTTACTTTTGCCGCAGGAAGAACAGCGAAAAGATGATTATTCTTATAAAATTCTAAACTATGGTCTTCAAATCGATCTTTTGGATGGTAATTAATAAATCTACGCAAATGAAATAACGTACCATTATTTGAATGCCGCACAAATAAATCCCATTGTGAAGAATTCTTTTCACCAAATTTTCTTATACTAATCATAGGAGAATTTAATAGATTGTTGCCGCAGTTGTTCCAAACTGGAAATGTTAAGTGATAACGGTTGTTTATATTTGTCTATCAAATCTAATTTGATTATCAAATAAAATGGAGAGGTCACTGAATTCTAGTATTGAAAATATACACGCCCGTGAAATTTTAGATTCAAGGGGTAATCCAACTATTGAAGTTGATGTTTATCTTTGTAATGGGATCATGGGACGAGCAGCGGTCCCATCAGGAGCATCAACTGGTGATTTTGAAGCTTTTGAACTTCGAGATAATGACCCACATCGTTATTTAGGTAAAGGTGTTCATCAGGCAATAAATAATATAAATACAGAATTAGCATCAGCTCTACGAGGTCTCGATACAACTAAACAAGAGGAATTAGATCAGATAATGATCAACTTGGATGGGACAGAAAACAAATCCCGGCTTGGGGCCAATGCTATCCTGGGTATTTCTTTGGCTGCTGCGCGTGCGGGAGCAACGCTTTTAGGAAAACCCCTTTATAGTCATCTAAGGAGAGGGGATGCCATAACCATACCAGCACCAATGATGAACATATTGAATGGTGGTAGCCATGCAGACAACACAATAGATATTCAGGAATTTATGGTTTTCCCTCTCGGTGCCGATACATTTTCAGAGGCTTTGCGAATGGGGACAGAAGTATTTCATAATTTGAGAACGGTTCTAAAATCTAAAGGATTAAATACATCCGTAGGGGATGAGGGTGGGTTTGCACCAGATCTATCATCTAACGAAGAAGCCATCGAGATAATCCTAGAAGCTATTGATCTATCTGGATATAAAGCTGGGGATGATATTTTTTTGGCAATAGATGTTGCAGCTAGTGAGTTCTTTGATGGTAATCTATATCGACTTGACTCTGAGGGTAGGGCATTATCGTCAGAAGAGATGATCACCTATTTTTGTCAATTAGTGAACAAATACCCTATTGTATCAATTGAGGACGGCTTGGATCAAAACGATTGGAAAGGCTGGGCAAAACTAAATTTTGAATTAGGGAAACGCGTCCAAATAGTAGGAGATGATCTCACGGTAACAAACCTGAAACGGCTACAAAGATCTATCGACGAAAAATCCATGAACACCATATTGATTAAACCGAATCAAATCGGCACCGTTACGGAGACCATACAAGCAGTTGAGCTGGCAAACAAAGCCGGATATGCAGTTGTTATTTCTCATCGATCAGGGGAAACGGAAGATACTATTATCGCCGATTTTGCCGTTGCTATGGGTATGGGACAGATTAAAACTGGATCTGCATCAAGAACAGATAGGGTCTGCAAATATAATCGACTATTGCGCATTGAAGAAGAGTTGGGAAATGATTCGCATTTTGCTACAATAAATGTTTTAGGAAAATCTTTATGAGTCGTTATTTGGGATTAAAAAGAAAACCGAAACCTCGAAGGTTTAAACAACAAGTGGCCGCTACCCAAAAACAATTTATTAGAGGTATTATATTTCTATTGTGTGTCACTTTATTAATTATTTTCATTTTTGGTGATCATGGTCTTTTACAACTTTATAAATTGGAGCGCGAGCGAGCCAAAGTACAGGCCCAGATCGCTCAGCTAAGAAAAGAAAGAGAAAGGGTGATGGTTGAAAAGAATCGGTTAGAGAATGATATACAATACCTTGAAAAACTAGCCCGGGAAAGATACAGAATGGTAAAACCAGGGGAAAAAGTATATAAGGTCATCCCTGAAAAGAAAGATGGTCATATTAAAAATTGAAACTATAGAAAACAGAATCTGCACGAAGCCTCATGTTAGATTTACATGATAAGTGAATATTTATAGGTGGGATCTCAAAACTATAAACCAGGTCTACCTTTATAGTTTCTCCATTTTCTATGCCATATTTTACAGTGTTTTTCCCTTTGTACGGGTCAAACTGCCCAAAATTATTTTTTTCATCCGTGACCCTAATTAAAGTAAAGGCGGCAAAATCAAAAGGCCAGGATCTTTGATTTGTAACCTGCATCTCAATGAATACCTTATCCCCTTTTTGAATCGCGTTTACTAGTTCAAACTTTATACTATCAGCAAGACCTACATTCCGTAAACATATAACAGAAACTGTATCCAGGTCTTCGCAAAATGCATTCTCATCCTTGGTGCTAAGCTGAATCCGAAACATTTTATCTTCAGGTAATCCTTTTGGGAAAATAAAATAGGGCTTTTCTTTTACGCGCTCGATGTCAGTTATAGTAATCCCATCGTCAATGATGGACCATTCATACTGAATCTTGCTATCAGTATCTACTGATCTGGAACCATCCAGATAGACTTTTTTATTGTAGGGAGCAATAAAATCCTCGCCAGCATTTGTTATAGGAGGCTCATCATTTATAATTGTCACTAATAGTGTATCCTTCCCGATCAATCCGGTGATATCTTTAACCGTTAATAAAAATGCCATAGAAATATCGATAGTTGTATCGGGGAATGTAAAATCCACTTTTGCGATATCATAACTGGCAGGATTAAGTGTATCCAACAAATCCCACTGAAATGTCAATGGGTCATTATCAGCATCCCACGATCTCATCCCATCCAACAAGACCGTTCTATTGCACCCATTACTCAGAATAATATCTTCACCAGCATTCGCTATAGGGAGGTCTCTTACAGGTAATACATCAATATTGAAATCAAATTCAGTTGAGTCCGTACCATCAGAGACAGTTATGATAACCGTTAAGAGGCCAAAATAATCCTTCATCGGTATGACCGTCAACCGGTTATCAACGATACTGACTTTTGCATTATTATTAACTGTTGAGCGGAACTTGAACAGGTCTCCTTCCACATCAGATGCATATAGCATGAGGGTTAAATCTGAATCTTCCGCGATGGATTGTGGTGCAATAGCTACAATCCCCGGAAAAGGATTGATCAGTGTAATATTTGTATCAACCGTAGTAGAACCATCAAACGTGCTTAAAGTGATTGGTACTGCCCCTTCATATTTCTCTCCGGGTTTAATTGTTAGTTTATTATCATTTACCTCCACTTTAGCATCCCCATGTATATTGGCACTATATGTCAATCTGTCACCATCCACATCATTAGCAGACAACATCAGTTCCAAATGTTTTTTATTTTCTGCGGACCTGGGGTTTATTGATGTCAATACTGGTGCATCATTGATTGGGGTCACATCCAGTTTAAACTTTAATTCATCATTAGATGACCCATCAGAAACATTAACTGTCATAAGTATTTCCCCATTGAAATTGGCATCTGGGACAACAAGCAATTGATTCTCCTGTATATCCACTTTTGCATGCTTATTTGAACTTGCGCTATAGGTCAATTCGTCTCCATCCGCATCAACTGCAGATAGTTTGAGACGTAGTGATGTATCCTCCGCTATAGATTGAGGTCCTACGGAGCTTAAAACTGGGTCATCTTTTACTGGTAAAACATTAAGTGAAAATATTTTTTCATCGTTCGCAAATCCATCGGAAACATTAACTGTCATAAGTATTTCCCCATTGAAATCGGCATCTGGGACAACAAGCAATTGGTTCTCCTGTACATTCACTTTTGCGTTGCCGTCTGCATTGGCAGTATAGGTCAATACGTCGTTATCCACATCAGCTGCGGATAGTTTGAGGCGTAGTGATGTATCCTCCGCTATAGATTGAGATTCTATGGAATTTAGTATAGGGGTATCATTGACCGGGGATACATGGAGAATAAATTCTGATTCATCGGTATCGGTTCCATCGGATACGGCTGTGATTACATTGATAAGACCATTGAAATCTTTATCTGGGGAGATGGTTATTTCATCGTTAACCATACTAATCGACCCATTCCCATCAAGAGTAGCTCCAAATGTCAATGGTTCTTCATCTATATCCAGGGCAAATAAATTCAAAGATAATTCCGTATCCTCATCAATCTTCTGTGTGGGAGTCTCAGACAGAATTGGTTTATCATTGACCGGTTCAACATTTATTATAAAGCTTAGATCGAGATTTAAGGTTAAAAGGATAGATCCATTAAAATCCTGATCAGGTGTGATAATAAGATAATCACCATCCATTTCTATGGTTGCATTGCTATCTATAAAGGCCTGATAATTAACTGCTGAACCGGATACGGGTATATTTAAAACAAATTTTGTGTCTTCCGGTATATTGTGGGCACCTTGCAGTAGTTCTAAAACCCATTTCGGTTCTGGACCATTACCAAATATCCAATCCTGTGTTGACCTGTCATATGGTGTAATATCATTTTGAGAAATGCCCTGAACACCTATAAGTAAATAAATGGTAAAAAATATATTTATACAGTGTTTAAGTACCCTGTGCACTTTCTTTGTTCTTTAAATAAGCATCAAAATATATTTCCACTCGTCT
>DCMX01000138.1:13891-14175 GCA_002321855.1 Fidelibacterota bacterium UBA1611
TCAATAGCTGGACGAAATTCACCATACCCCAATGCTGAAAAATATCTTTGATCCATTTCAGCAAGCTCGCTCAAGCGCCTTACAAGATTCAAAGACCGAGCTGATGACAGTTCCCAATTACTTTTAAAATCTGCTTCCTCTGGAATAGGTTTATCATCTGTGTGCCCTTCACACCGAATCTCAATTGCCAATTCCTGATTGTCTCTATCAATTATATCTATTAAAGGGGCCCAACGTCTTTGATTTTTTAAATTAAAAAGAGTGGATGTTCTAATGATTCCACC
>DCMX01000133.1:0-7116 GCA_002321855.1 Fidelibacterota bacterium UBA1611
CCCGTTTTCCAGCTGGATGTAAAGGCCCCTTGCTCAAGTTCAATTTTATCACCCGATTTGAATTCATCACTATCATTCATATCAAAATTTAGGGTGAAACTCACATTATTATTCAGTTTCAGATCACCATAATAGGGAATAGGAATGGTTATACCTCCCCGATGCGTATAAGTGGCGGTGGACGTATAACTATAATCCTTACGAATGGTCAATCCAGACGGCAATTCATCTAAAGACATATTTCTATTATGTCTAAAAGTAACGGAAACATTTTTTTTAAGGGTCATACTCATACCCAATAATGGTGAAAAATTCATATTGATCCTGGATGAACGTTCAAAATCCTTGTAATCCTCTGCAAAGGACCCAAACTTGAAAAAGTTCATTTTTCCTGGAGAGGTCTCTTCAAACTGCCATGAACGAGTTTCTTTACCGGAATAACTATGGTCCATGGAAGCGCTTTTGGCAAACCATTTAATAACTGGCCATTTTTCCAGACCACTGATTCGAAAGCTCCAACCTGGAAAGGGAATCCCATTCTGAAATCGTTCATCAAAAGCAATATAATCTCTGGTCATGGTTCTTTGCTCGATACCTGTACCACTACGTGTTGAAGATATATTTTGTGCAAAATTAAAATTGATCGTCATCGCTCGAGAAACTTTCATCCCTGATCGAATAGAACCATCTTGCTTGTGGTCCCAATTACCTAGATTGGTTCCAATTTCATCCGATTGTTCCAATCCATGATCCGGCAACCACCCAAATTTATATCCCACCGGTACATCCCCAATTATTTGGTTTGCACTGCGGTTTAAGGTTTCTGTATAGCTTACAGAAATTGGGTTTACCTTATTGATCAGCCCGTGAACAAATGAAAGTGATTTGAATTCTTTGGATTCCTTTTTTGATTTTTCATTATTAGGTTTTTCAGTATTTTGTCTTGAACGGGATGTTCTTGTTCGAGCTTTATTAGTGCTTTTTTTAGTGGGAGGCTTATATAAGATCTCAAAGAATTGCACAGGTGTCAGTGTAAAATTGGATGCAAACCTTAACTGGGTACTGATATTCTGTCCTTCTCTTGAAAGATCATCGCTCCAACGATAATTAGCAGTGTAACTAAAATTTGGTCTCAACCATTTCATTACTGACGGATTGTATGTTGTGTTCAGACTCTCAGTGGTATTGGTCACTATTCCAGGATCAAGATTTTTAACTGCCAACCAGGCATACCCACGATAATCATTCAGTTTACTCTGTCCGGCCCATGAATATTTCGACGATAGATTATTACTAAATTTATGGTCCAGATTCATTGTGCGGTTTAATCCAAAATTATAACTGTCTGGTGACCGTATCTGTGTTCGTGTATTATTCCAGGTCAGTTTCTCACTGACATTCAGGGATGTCCTAAATGCAGACGGCGTATAATAGACCTGCCAATTACTGAATTGTTCACCAATTAGGGGGACATCAGCCATCCATTTGAATGGTCGTATGTAATTATTCCTTCCGAATGGAATATTATAGCTGATCTTTCCTGTATAGGATTCCGACCATTTTTCAAAATATGTGATATCTGATGATCTGGACTGGGAAGCGCTGAAACTGGTTTGAATATTATCAACCGTGTATTTCAATAATTTATTATCAGATTTTCCTGTTTTGGATAGAGATGTGCTCAAAGTAATAGACTCGTTTTGAGACAGAATAGTGTCTGGTGGGGAATCAGGATTGACCAAAATATCTTCACCTGGAAAATATTTCGGTTTGTTCAGATTTTGACTTATGGATGCGTTCAAAGGTAGAGATAGACCCCAAGAACCCGGTAAAAATCGATGTAGGTCTATCCTTCCGGAAACATTAAGATTCTCAGCAGTATTGGTTCCCCGGGATAGACGCTCCTGAAGTCGATGAAAATCCGCATCTTGTCGGCTATATGTAAAATTAGCGCTTCCCAGATCAGCTAATTTTAGACTGGATTGAACACGCATCGCTATGCCGCGGTCTTTTTTTACTCCACTAAGTCGTAATTCATCTATAAAGACTAAACCGCTAATTGCTTCATCAGCCAAATTCCGCAATCCTACAGCAAAATATTGCAATCTGTTCAAAGCTGGTTTTCCTACAATGATAACTCTTTTCCCGGTTTCAATACCATTTTCATCTGTGTAGTAGTATTTTTTAACATTTGCAGAATCAATAAAGACATCACTGGGTTTTAGACGTTTTATTTTTGTTGAGTCTTGAAGTTTTAAGGCGGCAAGCCAGTCTAAAGGAATTGTAAAACTATTGCGGTTTTCATCCTCATCCCAGCCCGTATAAACTGGTTGGGTAATCTCATAAAAATCTTCTCCCATACCAAACCGTAAAAATATTTCTACATCTGAATCCAATGATGTGATCCACGGACTGTCACCATAAACATACATCTTCATATAATCGTATATCATAAAACTTCGTTTCTGATTATCATTTAAGGTGTACAAGGTTTTTTGCGCAGCTCCGGAGTAGCCTGCAGGTAAATTATTGAATTGCAGAACAAGAGACTGTTCTTTGGCGCGTATTTGATTAAGCCGATCATATTCTCCCTTAACTCCTTTTGGCGGGGTATAATCTGCATTATCTTCAGTATTTACTACTGCAATCTGAAAAGATTCAATATCTTCATTTGATTCTTCAATAATATCTGTATCTCGCATTTGAAAATCCTTGTTGGGGGTTATAAAGGCTTTGTGTTCACGGTAAACTTCAGGGGGATGGATCCCTAGTTCTTGCCACTCATTTCCCACAATCTCAATTTTGGCGATCTGCAATGCGGATAAAGATGAGTCAAGCCCGGTCACGGACAAACGAACATACCTGATCTCATTCCATTCAGTATTACTAACATTTTTAAAATCTGTGAGAGGGATCCTAAACAGTCTCCAGCCTGTTGGTTGACCATTATCTTCCGTTGCCCCCGCTAAATAGGTGGTATCCTGAAGGTGAAAACTGGCTGAGAAATAATCATTGGTCTTATCCAAAAAACCAGAGCGATCCAGATCCTCCGTATCCGGATATTTCCCTCCTTCCTGTATCTTGGTACCTGTCCCATTTCCTTCGGTCCCATTCATCCGGCTATAGTCAGTGCTGCCTTGCTCATAGTTCCAATTATCACCATTGGGGTCTTCAGGATCCACATCATCCGAAGCATTAATGATATCTATTTCACCCTGGTAGAAATAATCCTGATATGTTCCAGAGGCAAGACAATTTCCCCATCCATCCTCAAATTGATCAAAACAACCATCCAGGCCTGTGTCTTCGTCGTCCTCTAAAAAACCATTTCCAAGTGTTAAGCCTGCTTCAGGAATGTCTTCAGTATTTAATTGACCGTTACCATCACGATCCTCACTAATCTTACCCAGATCAATTGTCATTTGACCTGTAGACCCTTTGAGCCATATCTCAAAAAATTTATTCTGTGTCTGATCGTAATCTCCGGAGTAAAGTGATGTGGTAATCCCTACCCATACTGAATCATTATTCATGCTGCGCTGATGGTCTCTTGTCCTATACCTTAAGATCAAGATATCGGTCGTTTCATTGCCAGCACGAAGAGATGTGGATTGATTCGGCCAAATATCGCGGGTTCGGGCTGGGACATAGGGATTATACCAGATCAGTTTACCACGATTACGCTGACTGTATTCATCCCCAAAGTTCAGCGCGTCGTCATCATATGATAGGGGTGCCGAAGCTTCTTTCCAGAAGCGACGCTGTATAGATGGTGACGTTGTACGTTTCGCACCCTCAAAATCATCAATAAAAGCTACACCATTAGGATCTCCTGTAGCATCATTACTAATTGAATTAGGATCTGGAAGCACCTGCGCTATCTCTCCTTCCATCGAAAAACTGGTCATTTTATCAGTCTCGATGATAGGCAGTTTATCAAGAAATCTGGTGACACCATCCAGTTCCCACTCATAACGCCCGTTAACATCCCATATAAAATTGCGGGTCGGTTCATAACCAACTTCAACTTTTTCATTGATAATCGATTGATTAAAGTAAAGTGCGGTGGCCCCGATGAACGAATTCTTACCAAGATCCATTTGTGCGCGTGTACCAAAAATCGTCTTTTTATCAAATGATACCAATTCATGTTTATCATAACGAATCTTTAAATCCGCGTTAGGATCTTGACCAGCATCCCCCATTAGAACAATAGTTCCCGTAAAATAATCAACCTGATAATCTATCCCTCTTTTCAGGGTAACATTGTTTTGTATTACTTCTTCACTGCCTTCTACCAACATAAATCCCAGACTAATAGTAGAACTTTGGTTACTGTACTTCGTCTCGATCATAAATCGGTTATCGCTGTTTATCTCAGATGAAACAGATGATGTATATATCACCCCGGAGCCTAGGTGGTCCAGAAGCTCTGTGACAGAGTTTCCACCGCTCAAAGAATCGCTCCGAGCGAACGGATGTAAAGCTGGCAACAAAAGTTCACCATTAAGCAGACTCAAGATATTTCCTGATGTCTTATCAATGATCTCATCATACTGACGTTGGCCATTTTCATCAAGACTATCTAATCCGAACAATGTGATATAAGGTAAACTAGTAAAACGATCTCGGTCACTCTCCGGCGTTGCACGTTTATTGACTATCTTTACCTCAAATCCTTCCGGATTGATTTGTGTTGTTCCAAGGTAATACACGTTCTTGAACATTAGCGGCCATGTGGGATGGTTAGGATGGCTATTACGAGGCTTAAGCATCATTAAAGAAAGATTCTGTCCGACCGAATCCGCTGATTGACCCACTGACAGTATTGTTTCTCCTGTGGTACGATCCTCTAAAATAAACGTACATCCAAGAATCTCCTGCATGATGTGGTCCCGCAACCTTATATAACCAAGATCAGCACTCATTACATAATTTGCACCTACCTCAAGACGTATAAAACTGCCTTCTTCATTATCATCTATATGAGTAGAATCGTCTGGTTGGAGAGGGTCAATGTATGCGGTGCCGGTAACAGCGCCAGCTTCGTTGGTATTTATTGATTTATACAATTCAAAATTTTTCACTACCAAATTCCCGATATAATGCAAACCATTACGCAGAGGATAAAAAGATGGAACTTGTACTTGATGGTATTGCCCATCATAAATCAGCGTTGTGTCGGCACCATTTCGAAACCATGGATGAATAAAAAAATACCGATTCTTTAACCAATCTACATCGCGAATCTGTTGTGTATTGGACTGGGTCCCCCCTTTGTACTCTTCCTGCTCTTTTTTTGTCCGCTCTATGGAAGCGATGGTTGTTATATCTACTGGTCCCAGCCTTGATATGGACTTGATACCAAACAAACCCTGATTCTTCCCTGAAAATGTCACATATTTTGTAGATGGCAGTGACAAGGATATATTCCCGGCTTCGATCTTTTGGATAATGTCATCTTCATAACCATCGTAAGTGATACGGAGATTATTCTCCCACTGAAAATCCCGCTCTGAATCCTGATCCATGTTCACGGTAATTCGGTCTCCAATTTTTCCCTGTATGTTCAAGTGTTGTTTTTGGTCAAACTCCAGGTGCGTGTTCTGGGTTTGATTTAATGTTGAACGAACCAGTTCCTGATCCTGGAATATCATATTACCATTTATAGTGACATTTCCATTCAGGCTTAACGATGCTCTACCTAGGTCACCAAGGTCCACTCCCACTATTTCCATCATCTGCCCTCTACTGCTACGAGTGTCATCTTTTGCTTCCTTATGCATGGTCTCAAGAAATTTATTATACCAGTTCCGGGCAAAGTAACGATCAAGGTACCAGTCAACATCTGCTGTGAATGGTATCCTATAAGATCTATCATCAATATATTGACTTATGGTGATTCTGCTCCAATCCCGGTTCAACTGAATTTCTTTTGTTTCAGAATCAAAACTGAATTTTAAAATTCCTTTCGGCGATAATAATGTATCGAGAGGTTGAACAAGAGATGCAGGAAAAAGCGGAAAAGGGTTTACGACAAAATCAGATATAGGAACATAGGTAAAAGGAATCACAGAGAAAGAGCCCCTCTGAGCTATGGAATCCGCTTCCTGTGAATTAGCAGGAACCAGAAACATCATGCCCCAAAGAACCGAAAACATGACCCGGTTCAAGCAAAAAGAAAATGTATGTTTTTTGACCAACTTTCAGTCTTCAATTAACTGATAGCGGTATTATCGATATAATCTCCTGTTATTCTTTAAATGTATTCTTTAATAATTCCTGCATCTTCCTCAAGGCTATACCACGATGGCTGATTTTATTTTTTTCTTTTTCTGTCATCTCGGCAAAGGTCTTTCCATTCTGTAGTAATTTGAATACGGAATCAAACCCGAATCCACCTGCTCCTATAGCTTCTCTAGTAATCTCTCCTTCTATGATACCTTCCGTCCATAGTTCCCTGATCCCATCAGTAAAACTACTCACAGTTCGAAATCGAGCTGTACGAAAATCATCAGCAACAGACCTCATATCCAATAACAGTTTATTTACATTATCATCATAAGTGGCCTTTTCACCAGCGTACCGCGCCGAGAATACACCAGGAGCGCCATTTAGCGCATCCACTTCCAGACCAGTATCATCAGCAATGGCTGGTAACCCTGTTATAATATGGACAGCATGAGCCTTCAAAAAAGAATTTTCAAGCAGCGTAGCACCGGTCTCTTCAATCTCGCCAACTTCAGGAAAATTATCAAGACCTAAAACAATCGACCCTTGGATACTAAAAACAGCCTTCATTTCTTTCATTTTATCGGGATTATTTGTTGCTAGAACCAATTTTTCCAGACGAGACATACCGCTTTCCCCTTATAAAAAATGCCGGGGAACCTATAAGA
Source organism: Fidelibacterota bacterium UBA1611 (assembly GCA_002321855.1). GTDB lineage: Bacteria > Fidelibacterota > Marinisomatia > Marinisomatales > UBA1611 > UBA1611. The sequence continues at coordinate 6,900 of DCMX01000133.1, forward strand.
ATTCATCCGTTGATACAAGTAATTGTTAATTGAGCTTATTTTATAGAATTACGGGTGTTTTTATAACTATAAACTATTTTGTTTTGGTCGAAAACCGCCGGTAATTTTCACGCACTTTTTGTCTATTTGCCAAGAAATATTGTGGCTCGGTAGCTCAGTTGGTAGAGCAGTGGACTGAAAATCCATGTGTCGCTGGTTCGATTCCGGCCCGAGCCAC
>DCMX01000133.1:7374-7688 GCA_002321855.1 Fidelibacterota bacterium UBA1611
TGTGGCTCGGTAGCTCAGTTGGTAGAGCAGTGGACTGAAAATCCATGTGTCGCTGGTTCGATTCCGGCCCGAGCCACGGTACAAAAAAGCCTCATTCAAGAGGCTATTTTGTTTATAATCGATGGTCTTATTATTCCATTGCAGTCTGAGATGTCCCACTCCCACCCTGAACCGGTGACCAGTGTGAAGCTCTCACTTTCCAGCTTCCATCCTCTTTAACAAATACCTGGGTCACTCGTTTCTTATAATGGGACACATTAGGATAACCTTTAGGACGCAAAGCACCTTCAGAATAATACATAGCAATCACAGCC
>DCMX01000023.1:0-2645 GCA_002321855.1 Fidelibacterota bacterium UBA1611
ACGGTCTTTTCTATTTGTCCAACGATTGAATATCTAGAACGGGCTTCCGATGCGGTCAAGTACGGACGGCTTGCAGAAAAACCCTATGTGGAATTCAATATTCCTACTGTAACTAACCCTGATTTTGCTCCAGCAGGAAAACACGTCCTTTCTGCTACTGTTCAATATGCTCCCTATCATTTACGTGGCCAAAAATGGGATGATGAATTAAAGTCTTTATTGAAGAAAAATGTGGTTGGTGTATTGGAAAAAACTATCCCTGGTTTTTCATCTTTAGTTGAATCATCAATAGTGGTTTCACCTTTAGATCTGGAAAATGAATTCGGACTTACAGAAGGAAACTTGAACCACGGGGAAATGACCTTGGACCAATTTATGTTCATGCGCCCCACTATAAGTTCTGCCCAGTATAAATCACCCATAGAAAACCTGTATCTTTGCGGTCCAGGAACTCATCCTGGAGGCGGACTTCATGGGGCCAATGGATCTAATGCTGCAAAGGAGATACTCAAGGGGTGACATTTAAAAAAACAGCAGATACTTTTGAAGCCGGAGCACATACGCTGTCCCGGGAGTATTACACAGACATCGATATCTTGGAAAAAGAGTATCAACAAATTTTCTTAAAAAACTGGATCTGTGTCGGTCGCTCGACAGACATTTCCGAAAATGGACATTTTGTTACTCTCAATATTGCCAATGAAAACGTCATTATCCTAAAAGACGATCTAGGAAAACTACAGGCCTTTTATAACATTTGTCGTCATAGGGGGACACGTATCTGTGAAGAAACTGAAGGGAAGTTTTCAAAATCAATTCAATGCAATTATCATGGTTGGACCTATGATCTTCAGGGACATCTGATTGGGGCTCCTCACATGGATGTGGTGAAAAATTTTAAAAAGGATAATTTCCCCCTTCATCCGGTTGCAATCGATGAATGGAATGGATTTATTTTTTTAAATTTATCTGAACAGCCGAAACCCATTGATCAAACGCTCGCTCCATTAACAAAAAGATTTTCGCATTTGCAGATTAACCATCTTTTGGTAAAAGAACAGATTACTTATGATGTGAACTGTAACTGGAAACTAGTTTTCCAAAATTACTGTGAATGTTATCACTGCCCTCTTTTGCACCCGGAACTTTCGAAAATTTATCATTATATGGGTGGTCAGAATGATTTGTATTCGGGTCCGTTTCTAGGTGGTTATAACCAATTGAACGAAGATTTTGAGAGTGTTAGTCACAGCGGGAAATTTTCCTGTCCGCCTTTGGATGGTATAAAAGATGATGATTTAAACCGAGTATATTTTTATTCCGTGTTTCCAAATATGCTTATCAGCTTGCATCCGGAATATGTCATGTACCACACAGTCTGGCCTGTTGGTATCGATAAATGTAGAATTTTTTGCTCATGGCTTTTTACTGAAGATGTGATTAATTCAAAAAAGCATAACACAAAGGATGCTATCGACTTCTGGGATCTGACCAACAAACAAGATTGGCATATATCAGAGTTATCACAATTAGGTGTCAAATCTAGAAAGTATTTTCCGTCTCCCTATTCCGGACAAGAAAGCTTGTTGGCTGCTTTTGATGAATATTACTTGGGTGAACTGAACGCATCTGCCTGAACCACGAAACCTATAAGATACTGAAATAGTAGTGTACTTTAGGCAGTATTAGAAAAAGTGGGCAGGGGAAATCCGATTCAGCTAAAAAATTCAGTCACTTTTTTAATATAGTCAGGCGTTGTGCCACAACAGCCTCCAATAACGGTCGCACCAAGATCATGCCAGTGTTTGCATTCCTGCAAATGCTGATCGGCATTATAATCATCGGTAAACTGCCATTCGGGGGGATTAAATTTTCCCACATGAGCATAAACGCCTAAGGGCTTGTTCCATAGCGGTGCCAGCTGTTCCAGACCTGCTGTAATATGATCGGGCGGGGCACAGTTTAACAGTAATACATCCGGTTCATTGCGGGCCATCGCTTCCGTGACCTCTTCCATGGACTGGCCTCCCAGAAGGCGACCATCCTGATAGGGCACAAAGGCGACCCAAGCTGGCTTGCCAACTTCTTTTGCAGCCTTAATTGCTACCTCCGCTTCCGGGGTTGAATTGAATGTCTCAAACAGGAAAATATCGGCGCCGGCTTCAGCATAGTCTGTCAATTCCTCCAAGTATTCGTCAAATATTTCTTCTGCATCCGGACTGCGGTCCGGTCGAAAACACCACTCCAAGGTGGTAATGGAAGCAGCAATCAGAGTATCGCTATGATCAAGGGATCGACGCGCTTTATCCGCTAGGGCAACCGATTCATGAATTAATTCACCGGCTCGGTCCAATAACCCCCTGACACCAATAGCTTCCAGATGTTCATCGTTTGCAAAATGATTTCGAAAGCTGCGTTTGCTGAGCTGAAAGGTGTTGGTTGTAATCACGTCCGCACCAGCATTTATGTAATCCTGATGGATCTCCAAATTTAATTCCGGTTCACTCTTCAGCTGGTGGCTGGCCCAGGTGTAGCCCCGGCGCAGTATCTCTGTGCCAATGCCCCCATCAAGAAATGTTACCTGCTGGGCATCTATCTTTCTTTTTAATTCTTTATAGCTCATGGTTTTAGCCTATCATTTTGCG
>DCMX01000023.1:3062-4501 GCA_002321855.1 Fidelibacterota bacterium UBA1611
TTTTCCGGTGATACTTCATCGGTGTCTTCGAAGCGGGGATAAAAGTCTGGTTTCCAGCTGGGAGGACTGTATCTGCCAATGATTGCTTTGGCGCCGCAGGGTGATCCATTAATAATATTGGACAGACTATTTGTTATCATGGGTATGCTCCCAGCAGAAACGAGCACTGCCTCAGCACCTTGGCTTCGGGCAAGATTCGCCGCATCCAAAAGCAATTCACCGTTTAATAAATTCCCATCCACTCCAGGAACAAAACTCATCCATACAGGCAGATCAAACCCTGCAGCTGCCTGCAGGGCCGCCTGTGCTTCCCTAGTATTATTCATACCTTCAAAAAAGATAAGATCAACCCCACAGTCAGACAGGATCTCTATACATTCTTTGTGGTGTATCAGACAGTCATTTTCAGGCGGTGACAGATCAGGACGGAATAAATGCATAACTGGCGAAATGGAACCGGCCAGCGGGACAGTTTCTGCCTTACCTGTTTGTGTTAATGCTTCTTTCGCCAGAGACACTGCGGCACGGCATAATTCTATCGCTCTCGTGGGCAGACCAGGGGCGCCGATCAAATCCATATGATCTGCATCCCGGAAGAAATTGATAAAATTACGCTTGGTTAAATTGAAAGTGTGCGTGGTGAGGACATCAACTCCAGCATTCAGATAGTCAACATGTATATCACGGATAACATGGGGGGCATCTTCGATGCCATGCTGAAGCCAGCGGACGCCACGGCGAAGGACTTCCGTTCCAATACCACCATCCAGAAGAACAGGTTTTTTGGTTGAAAGATTTTCTTTAATAATATTATAAGGCATATGCAGTAAATAGAGAACAAATTTAAGTAGTTAACCGGCAAAAAAAAACTCCGAATAAGAAAGTCTTCTGGCGGCTGATTTTCCCCGGCTCCTTTTAAAAATGGACAATCTCAAAAATATGCCGGTGGCAAACTGACACAGCACCATCAGGGTCGGACATTTCCTGCCCATCATTTCATCTTTTCTTTTACTCTTTCCAGTTCGGCAGTGGCACCCTTGTCTCCCAGAAAATAGGATTGCTGCCAGATCTCCGCTGCAGATAAAAAATCTTTTCTTGATTCATAGAGCAGGGCAAGCTCCCTACGAATATCATTATCGGATGGTTTCAGGGATAATTGTTTTTTCAACTTTTTCTCAGCCTTCTCGAAATCCGCAACAACCCTGAATTTTTTTAATACCTTTTGTGATTTTTCTTTTTGATCCAGTTTTGTGTAGATCTGACCCAGAGCATAAAGAGCCTCTGCATGAGTTGAATCAATACCTATTGCATTTTCCAAGGAGGCTCGTGCCTGTTCAAATTGCTTCAGATGCTTATAGGCCTGTCCCAGATGGAACCAGATATCGCCATTTACGGAATCTTTTTCCGATGCGATTGTTAAATATAGTTGTGCTTCCGCC
>DCMX01000115.1 GCA_002321855.1 Fidelibacterota bacterium UBA1611
TAAAAAATAATAAAATTTATTTTTCATAATTTTCTTCTCCATAATTCTTAATGAATATTGTTATTGGAAAATGACACAACCTGATCCACGAATTCTCCACTTTCCATATTAATCAATGTATCCTTACCATCTCGATCTGGATTATTATCTACAACTTCAATTCGATTTTCCAAAATATTAATTTTGTAATCAGCAGCAGGGCCCCGATACACTGCTGTATCAACACCTTTGGCCCCATCAATGATATCATTTCCACCATTACCCTGAAATGAATTATCCCCTTGATTCCCATTCATTTTATTATCGTAATTATTGCCAATTAATGCAACATTGTTATCACCTTTAATTGTAACGCCTAATAAATGCTGCGATTTATATGTATAAGAAACATTTTTATCGAACTCCATTGAAAAAACTCCTTTGAAGTTCTCAGGTAACTCCGGAGTAAATGTAAGGTACGGATGGAAATAATTTTCAATCACATTATGCCCAAGTGGATCCTTTTCTTTCATTGAAAATCGACTATTTGCAAAATATCTCCCAAAGTGGGATTTTCCCTCAAAACTCTGCCCGTGGTCTGACCGATCTTTTCTACGGCCCATCTCAGCAATTTCCCTACCCTCGTATAGCTTTGGCATTATTTTCCATAAATCATAATAATTATCTATTAAAACACCCATATATTCATTTGGGTGTTCTTGTGGTTCATCTTCAGGCCATCCTTTCCAGCCATTTTTCTCAGCAACATCATTGGCAACACGCATTTCTTTTATCATTTTCGGAAGGGTAGGTTTAATTCCATAATCGTGCACCAAATGCCAAATTTCTTCGTAAGAAGCATCCCGGGTAATGTGGTTCATATAATCTTCACTACCCACCGCTGTACATTCATTAGCACGCAAGTCTTGCATACTAAGATCTGTTGCAAATCCTAAACCTTCGTCAAACGCCTTTTCAAGATCCGGTTCTGTATTAAAGAAAACCATAGTTGCTTTCTGGTCAGACATGGAATTGGCAACTAATGATTTATCATTCCCGTACACTGATCCTTCATAATTTGTTAGAATATGCTCCAGCACATTGCGACCATGTTTGATTTGATCATTTGTCCAGCCATCCTGAGCTAATATATGTATGGGTTTACCATTTGGTGCAATCACTTTGGTATACTTAACAAAGTATTGTTTAAAAACATCGGGTACGTTTTCCGGTAGGGCAACCACGCCATCATCAGTAACCGAAATATCAATGTCAGGCAGCGTGACTTTTCCAGTACATGCACATAAGTAAATTAGTCCAGACAATAATATTATATTGGAACGTATCATTATTCCTCCTTTTCAAATTCCTTAAAGTATAATTTCCAGAAACTGGTTTGCTGATCGGGAAAAGAAATGTCAACTTTTTTTCCGTTTTTGAGGACCATTTTCAGTTTTCTAATATTTGATATATGCTTTAAAGGATTATCGGCCAATACGATTAGATCTGCAATCTTCCCTTCTTCAATGGTGCCTACAGTTTCCAAAACATTGCTCATTTCCGCGGAATTCTTTGTTGCAGCAATAATAGCCTGCATCTCTGTCATTCCTGAAAAAACTAACTGCTCTATTTCAAGTAATCCGATTTCACCTAATGGATTTGAATCAGCACCAACTGTAATTTTTACACCCAATTCTTGAGCCCTTAAAAGAATTTTTCTTTGTTTTAATGCTCGGGAAGGTGAGCGTTCATCTGCATAAGCAACTAAAATTCTACCATCGATCACATCCTGGTTGTATTTCAAATCAAGTTCAGCAATTTTCTCTTCTCTTTCAGTTATATATTCAGCACTCAAGTTGCATACTATTGTAGGATCGTAATAGGTTCCTTTTTTGGCCATCAATCGCAGTGTTCTGTCAGATAAATCATAACCATGCTCAATGCAATCAACACCAGCTTTAATCGCTCTATAGGCACCTTCTTCAGCAGCATGAGCGACAACCTTTACATTATTTTGGTGAGCAATTTGCACTGCAGCGATAATTTCATTATCCTTTAATTCATCAGCCATAATTTTTATCCAATTCACTCCCATTCGTACATGCTCTCTGACAGCTTTTCGCATTTCTTTTGGTCCATTAATTGCGATAGTCGCAGGCCAAGCGTAATCATCAATACCGTGTCCTCCAACAGCTGCTATTGGGTTACCAGCTGGGTATATTGTAGGCCCTATAAATACTCCATCTTTGAAAGCTTTCCCCCAATACACATCTAAATAATCACGAGATCCAGTTGAGCGTAAAGATGTAAATCCGCGTTTAATTGCGTCCATTGCATTTCGACCAGCTCGAATAGTAGCTGAAACCGTGTTTTCTTTGCCTAGAATATCGTTTACATCAGGTAATAAATCTGATAAATGGGAATGATTGTTCCAAAATCCTGGTAGCACATAACCTCCTTTCAGGTCAATTATTTCTCTATCTGTTTCACCTATACTTTTGTAGGGTCCCTTCTCAATTGTACTTATCTTATTTTCAGAAATAGTTATAACCATGTCTCTCGCAGCAGGCCTACCTGTTCCATCAATAATATTGCAATTAGTTAGAATAGTTTTCGTTAAGGCGTACGAAGGGCTAAATACACTTAGAAAAGTGACAAAAAAAGCAAGGTTTTGAATTTGTTCTTTTAGATTAGTCATATTACACCTCTTAATTTTATATATTCACTTCCTGGTATCAGTTACATTTATAGTCTTATCCAAAAACTTCAATTTTTCCATATTTATCAAAATGTTTTGTCCATCTCGCCAATAGTTGATGTCATCAACGATAATCCTTCCATCTTGATTCCGTAAAATATATTCTGACTTTTTTCCCATAAAGATTGCTGTATCATCACCTGGACCTCCATCAACAATATCAAATCCTCCAAGCGGTTTAATATTATTATTTCCACTATTGCCAAAGAGGGAATTATCAAACTTATTGCCCGTTAAGTCATTATTATTAATTCCTGAAAGGGCCGCTTTTCGCAGATATTGGGATTTATTTGTATAGGTTTTTTGCTCTTCTTTTAATAGAGAAAAAGTACCATCAAATTCATCCACAACTTCTGCCATATACAGCCAATGTTTCCCCATATATTCCTCTACAATATTATACATTTTTGGATCATATACTTTTAGACTGGCATTTGATATTGGAATATACTCATCCTCTCTTGTTCCGTCATTTTCCGGATCATGTGCCCACATATCATAGTATGCTTCGAAACCACAAATGAAATATTCGTGTGTTTCATCATAGTCTAATAAATAAATATTTTTTGCACGAGCATCCCAGAAAGCATCAAACAAATCCTGACTCAATGTTGGATGAGCTTGTTCAATTCCCCACTGTTGTACAAAGTGCATAATTTCTTCATAGCTTGCATCCCTTGTTGGATTATTTTGGGCCATATAACCATCTGTACCTTCCAGAATAGTTTCATAAGCCCTTAAATCCTGACCATTAACTTCAAAACCTTTGCGCTCAATATTTCTGAACCAACCTCGAAATGATTTTGTGTCCTTAAATAAAAATAGGATCGACTGATTATTGGCCATTGCGTTTGCAATTGTTGTTTTATCATGACCATACTTTGTCCCCGGCAAATTTGTAAGATGATTTATTAATACCTTGCGAGCGTAGATGACTTGTCGGTCACTATAACCAGGCTCAACAACTATATGTATTGGTTTTCCATTGGGAGCATTAATCTTCGTATATCGATCAAAATCCTTAAATATCTTATCAACATTATTTGGCATCATTACAATTCCATTCGATGATTTGGAAATGTCAATATCATTAGGTAGCGATTTAAAATTGCTATCCTCAGCTGAACATGGAAATACCAACAACACAATTAATAGATAAATAGGAAAAATGATTTTTATTTGTCTGTTACCCATAATTCTATATCCTTTCTTTTTTCAATATGGAAAATAAATTATTTGAAAGATGAATTGATAATAACCATTGGTACACATTATTCATTTTATTGTATCACCATTTTCATCCATCCGGAAGTATTGTGAAAATCTGTAACTGCCGTACCAGGGTGCACTAGCTGATCACACGCTACACGAGTTTCTTCATCAAGTTTCATTTTCATAACAGGCAATAGTTCTTCAAGATGTTTCATTGTACGTGGGCCCATTAAAGGTGCAGTAACACCAGGCTGATCTTTGGCCCATAAAAGAGCCAATTGAGCAGGAGACAAATTAATTTTCTTGGCCAGCACACTAAATTCTTTTCCGACCTTCAAACCAGCCTGCGTAACTCGGTCTCTATAATAACCGCCTCTATAAATAGCACGAGAGTTTTTTGGGAGATTTTCAGTATCTTGGTAACGGCCTGCTAATACGCCCATTGCCATTGGTGCCCAGGTGATCAAACCAATACCATATTTCTGTGCCAGAGGTATAAGTTCATTTTCTATCCTTCTATCGAGGAGATTGTAAGGTGGTTGTTCCGCAACAATCCTTTGGTAACCAAACTCTTTCGCAATCATCAGCGATTCCATTACTACCCATGCAGGATGAGTGGAAAAACCAATGTAGCGAACCTTTCCAGATTGCACCAAATAATCAAGGGCACTCAAAGTTTCGTCTAATGGAATTTCTGGTGAAAAACGATGAGCAAAGTAAATATCGATATAATCTGTTTGAAAACTTTTGAGCGAATTTTCACAAGCCCGAATTATATTTGCTCTGGATAATCCATGGGTATTTGGTTTTAAATCTGGAATGTATTCATCCAGTGACTTCCCTGGAATACTCATACCATGATCTACTTTAGTAGAAATTAACACATCTTGACGACGACCGTTATTTTTTAAAGCCCGTCCAATCATTCTTTCTGCCTCCCCGCCAGCATATACGTCACCAGTGTCAATTAAATTTACCCCTGCATCCAAAGCATGGTTTAGCATCCTTGTTGATTCTTTCTCAGGTGTCGGATCAAGAAAATTATC
>DCMX01000078.1:0-391 GCA_002321855.1 Fidelibacterota bacterium UBA1611
CCAAAAGCTTCCATCCAGCGGTCTTTTCTGCTTAGTCTTCCAGTTATTTTTTCTGGTTCAGTATCATAATTATTGACTGCGATATACACATAATCATTATCATACATTAACCGTGCTTCAGTTCTTTCGGATGGCGCTGCCAAATTATATGGTTCAAATTGCACAAATTCATTTTCGATTATTGCATTTTCCCAAACTTTATCATCGATAATACCATCAATAATTGGCGGCGCACTGGTCCTTGTAGCTACCATTTCCCGGAAGCGTAACTGATTTGGATTAATATTATCCAGTTTTTCTGCAACACATATGGTGCTGCAAAGCATAAAAATGAGATATAATTCTCTATTGTTACTGTTAAACAAAATTCTTATCCTATAAAGGCGTCGAA
>DCMX01000078.1:495-2641 GCA_002321855.1 Fidelibacterota bacterium UBA1611
CAAATTCATTTTCGATTATTGCATCTTCCCAAACTTTATCATCAATAATACCATCAATAATGGGAGGCGTATTTGTTCGTGTAGCTACCATTTCTCGGAAGTGTAACTGATTTGGACTAATATTATCCAGTTTTTCTGCTACACATATGGTGTTGCAAAGCATAATGAGGTAAAATAATATTCTATTTTTCATTACTGGTGAACAAAACTCATATTCTACAAAAGCGTCAAAATTAAGTACCCTTAATTATATCTCTATATAAATACTATTATTTATATGGTATGAACGAAACTGAAAAATAGTGAATAAATCAAATTATATGTTGGAATTTTATGCAAATTAAGGGATTTAAATCGGTGTACATTTAGTGTACTCAATAAAAAATCTACGTAAATTTTATATCTTCCAGATATAAATATTTTCTCAGCACTCATGAGTTTAGACAAACAAGACTACGACTATGTTGTTATTGGTTCCGGTTTCGGGGGATCCGTTTCAGCACTCCGATTGTCTGAAAAAGGTTATCGAGTATTGGTTATTGAAAAAGGAAAGTGGTGGAATTCAAAGGATTTCGCCAAAACTAACTGGAATTTGAAACGGTGGATGTGGCTCCCAGCTTTACGGTTCTGGGGAATTTTAAAATTGACATATTACCGTCATATAGGTATTCTTTCCGGTGTTGGTGTGGGAGGGGGGTCACTGGTATATGCTAATACATTGCCGATTCCAAAACCCTCCTTCTTTACTGCCCAGAGTTGGTCTCATCTGGTTGATTGGGAGGATGAGTTGAAGGAATTTTACTCTTTGGCATTGAAAATGCTAGGAGCAAACAAAAATCCCAGAATGGAAACCGGTGACATTGCCTTGAAAGAAGTTGCTGGGGATATGAATAAGGAAAAAGACTTTCATGCTACAAATGTGGCTGTGTATTTTGGTGAACCGGGAGAAACGGTTTCTGATCCCTATTTTGAAGGAAAAGGGCCAAATCGGACGGGGTGTATTTTTTGCGGTGCCTGTATGGTGGGGTGCCGTCATAATGCTAAGAATACGCTGGATAAAAACTATCTTTATTTGGCACAGCAAAATGGGGCAGAGATTCAGGCGGAGTCTAGGGTAGTTGATGTAAAACCGAAGGGTGATGAGAATGGTTCAGATGGATACGAGGTATTATGGGAAAAATCTACATCAATATTATTCAAAAAACGAAAAAGAGTTTTCTGTAAGGGTGTAATATTTTCCGGAGGTGTTTTAGGTACTGTACAATTGCTTTTATCCCTAAAGGGCTCTTCGCTTCCTCATCTTTCGGACAAAGTTGGGTGTAGGGTGCGTACCAATTCTGAAGCGTTGATTCCTATCACTTCTTTTAACAAAACAGCAGATTTTTCTACAGGAGTTGCAATCGGTTCCATCCTCCATACCGGAGAACATACACATGTTGAGCCGGTGCGTTACTCTAAAGGATCAGGATTCTGGCGGTTGTTTATTTTGCCAAGAGTCAATGGGGGACCGTTTTTAATAAGAATCGTAACAATGTTTAAAGATTTGATTCTGCATCCAATTAAAAATTTGAAAGTTTTATTTATCTGGGACTGGGCAAAAAGAACTCAGATTTTATTATTTATGCAGACCTTGGACAGTACTCTGAAATTTTCAAAAGGGTGGTTTGGAACCCGGATGAAAACAAATCTGGAAAGAGGGAAAGCCCCAACACCGTTCATCCCCGAGGCAAATGAATATGCTGAAAAGTATGCTGAAAAACTTAACGGAAAACCCATGATGCCAAACAATGAGGTTTTATTTGGGATGTCAACCACTGCTCATATTTTGGGAGGAGCTGTAATGGGGAAAGATAAAAACGAAGGAGTGATTAACAAGGACAATCGTGTTTTTGGTTATGAAAACCTTTATGTATGTGACGGCTCCATGATCTCGGCTAATCCTGGTGTGAATCCTTCCTTGACGATTACCGCGATATCCGAGCGGGCCATGAGCATGATACCAGAAAAATCAATCCAATAACTATAATTCCCAATAATCATTATTATTCTTACTTCAACAACACCATCTTCTTTGTGCTAATGTATTCTCCAGCCTGTATTTTATATAGATAAACACCAGCACTTACTGGAGTGCCAAGGAATTGGA
>DCMX01000253.1 GCA_002321855.1 Fidelibacterota bacterium UBA1611
AGCATCGAGAGTGATGGTGTCACCACCGCACCCTATGGCCCATTAAAAGATTTTGTGTTTAATCGCTCCAGTTATGGTTATACGATCCGGTTCTTGAAGGAATATGTTATTGATCAGAAGCTCTTTACACTGGAAGAAGGGGTCAGGAAAATGACATCACTTCCGGCAGATTCGGCACGTTTGAAAGGGCGCGGTCAGCTCAAGGAAGACTATGCAGCTGACATAATTATATTCTCTCTTGAGGATCTGAAAGATAATACAACAGACGATAAACCCATTGCCTACCCGGATGGTATTGAGCTGGTAATGGTGAATGGGTCTATTGTTTTGGACCGTGGAACCCACAGCCAGGCGCTTCCAGGGCAAATGCTCCCTAATTAGGAACCCAATGATTCAATTATTGAGACAGCGATATGCCTTCCATTAAGTATCCATAGTTTAAATTTCGGTGTCTGCCGGTTGAAAAATTGCAGGGGAAGTACTACTTTCAAGCATGCCTGCTTACCCCAATCGTGAAGATGCTTTGGCATTACTCCATGAATATACCAAAACGGATTCGTTGCGCCGCCATGCGCTGGGCGTTGAACAGGCCATGCGCAAGATGTCTGAAAAATATGGCGGGGATATTGATGAGTGGGGTATGACCGGTCTACTCCACGATTTTGATTATGAAATGTACCCTTCAATAGAAGAACATCCCTTTAGAGGAAACAAAATATTAAAAGAGCGAGACTATCCCAAAACCATCTGCCACGCCATTATGGGTCACGCTACCTATACCGGCATTCCTCGGGATACAGATATGGCTAGGGCATTGTTTTCTGTAGATGAGCTGACTGGTTTTATATTCGCTGTAACCTATGTTCGTCCTTCCAGGTCAATTCTGGAAGTGACACCACGGTCCGTAAAGAAAAAACTCAAACAGAGATCCTTTGCAGCCAGCGTTCTGCGCGAAGATATTTTTCAAAGTGTAGAGGAATTGGAAGTGGACCTGACCGAACATATTCAGTTCGTTATTGATGCACTATCTGAAAAGGCTCAAGAGTTGGGCCTGGCCAGCTGAAACTCATGGCAGGAAAGGTCGCAATTATAACTGCCGCCAGCCGCGGGATCGGTGCTGCCTGTGCCATGGAGCTTGCCAAAAGAGACTACCGGGTTGTTCTCATGTCAACGACAGAAAGTGTACTGGACCTGGCCAAGGAACTGGATGGTATTGGTCTGGTCGGTAATGTTACTAATGCTGATGACATGTTGAAACTTGTGAACCTTGCTTATACATCTTGTGGAAGGGTAGACGCCCTTGTAAACAACACCGGTCACCCGCCGAAAGGAGACCTATTAGTGATCAGTGATGATGAATGGCATGATGCCTTAGACCTTTTGCTTATGAATGTGATTCGGATTACCCGATACATAGTTCCGATCATGAAAGAGAATGGCGGTGGAGCTATTGTGAATATATCTGCTTTTGGTGCCCAAGAACCTAACTTGTCATTTCCAACTTCATCTGTTATCCGATCGGGCCTTTCCGCTTTTACCAGGCTTTTTGCTAAGCGATATGGGCAGGACAACATACGTATGAATAGTGTGCTGCCAGGATTTGTGGATAGCTATGATGTAAGTGAAGAGATCCGTCAGTCAATTCCAGTAGGACGAGAAGCAACAGTGGAAGAGATTGCGGGAACAGTATCATTCTTACTGTCAGATGAATCCAGTTATATCACTGGTCAGAATCTTCGTGTTGATGGTGGTATGGTCAATATTTAATCGAAATTATTTTTGAAATCCTGGAATAAATATAGCAGTTCCCTTGCCGATGAGGTCTTTGATACTATCATTATTGGCTCAGGGATTGGTGGACTTTGTTCTGCAGCTTTACTGGCTCTGCATGGTAAAAGGGTCCTGGTTTTGGAAAAGCATTTCAAGATCGGTGGCTGGACCCATACCTTCCGTCGTGGAAAATATGAATGGGATGTTGGAATCCATTATATTGGTGAGGTTCACAAAAAACATTCATTTGCCCGAAGGATCTTTGATCACATTACAAATGGTCAACTTCAGTGGTCAAAGATGGATGATAACTACGATAGAATCATTTTCCCTGACCGGTCCTATGATTTTGTCGCACCCCGCGAACGATTTAAGGAAGACCTGATCAATTATTTTCCCCAGGAGGAAGCAGCCATCGTGACCTATATGGATCTACTATATAAGGTTGCTCTTGCTGCTCGGCCCTATTTTACGAACAAGGTCATGCCACGATGGATAGGAACCCTGACCTATCCTTTTATGAACCGAAAATTTTATAAATACTCCGATCGTACTACCTATGATATGATCACAGAGCTCACCAGTAATGAACAATTACTGGGTGTTCTCACTGGACAATGGGGGGACCATGGTCTCCCGCCAAGAAAAAGCAGTTTCGCTATGCATGCCTTTGTAGCACGGCATTATCTGGATGGAGCTAATTACCCCACTGGATCATCCCGAAGAATCGCTGAAACTGTTTCAGATATGATCGAAGCCCATGGTGGAAAGCTTGTAGTGAAAGCGGGAGTGGAAGAGATATTGGTTAAAAATGATCGGGCCATGGGTGTGCGCATGGAAAGTGGCGAAGAACTAATAGCTCCCATCGTGATTAGTAACGTTGGTGTGGTGAATACATTTGATCGGTTACTCCAGGAATACCCGGGACGTAATAGCATGCATCAATATCTGGACAATGTGGTGCCCACTGCCAGCTACATATGTCTCCACCTGGGCTTTAAGAGATCAGCCCAGGACCTGGGTTTTGGCACAACGAATTTGTGGATATACCCCGGGTATGACCACGACCAGAATGTGGCACAAGCGTCAATTGGTCCAGATAAAGAATTTCCTGTTGTCTATGTTTCATTTCCCTCAGCTAAGGATGAGGCCTGGGATAAGGAACATGAAGGATGTGCAACCATGGAGGCCATTACCATGGCACACTGGGACTGGTACACAGATTGGCAGGGGCAACCCTGGAAGAACCGTGATGAAGATTATGAGGCATTTAAGAGAAAATTAACCGATAGAATTTTAGATATAGTTTTCAAGCACGTACCCCAGGCAAAAGAACATCTGGAACATGCTGAGCTTTCCACACCGTTGACGGTAAATGATCTGGCTAATTATTCACTGGGCGAAATGTACGGGGTCGAACATAGTCCCCAACGTTTTCGGCAACGGTGGCTACAGCCTCATACGGATGTTAAGGGTTTGTATCTGACCGGTCAGGATGTGGCCACTGTTGGTCTATCGTCGGCGCTCTTCTCCGGTCTCATGACTGCCTCCGCTGTCCTGAAGAAAAACCTTTTAAATAGTATTTAATCTACAGATGTTCCAACTTCACCAGTGTCTGTCCAATTCTCGAAAGAAATGGAAAAGTGTCAATATTTTGTGTTTCTGTTTTATTAGAAAGATAGGTTATAAGTAATTTGGCTCAATTGAGTTTCCGTCAATTTTTCAGTTCAATAGCCCAGCCTACAGCCGTTACAGCAGAAGCAATCCGTATACCCAGAGACGCCTTGGTGGAAATCATGATGGTGCCTGTTCCATTTTATTAGATTAAAATATGCACCTGCGTTGTTTTTTATAGCAATTATTTGCATTTTTTTGTTAGGTAATTCAGATTATGATCAGAGCATTTAAGAAAATGACCCCCTATTTATTTCTGTTGCCCTTTCTGATCTTGTTTGCCAACAGTTCAACCTGCAGCTATTGTGGAAGATCTATTTCCGGTCGCTATACCATTCTTAATAACAAACATTATCATGATACATGTTTTGAAAACTACATACAACTTAGCTGTGATTACTGCGATAAGAAAATCTCCGGGACATACACCGAAACGGAAGGAAGGAATTATCACCCCGCCTGTTACCAAGATCATATTCAGGAGCGTTGTGCCCAGTGTGATCAATTGATCAGTGGTTTATATAATATAAAAGATGATAAACAGTACCATGAAGCCTGTTTTATCAATTATATCCTGCCAAAGTGTGATATCTGCCGTCTGCCTATCCAGGACCAATATATAGAGGACTTTTGGGGAAATATATACCATGAAAAGCATACTGATGCACTGCCTGATTGTGATAATTGTTCCAGGTTGATCTGCGAACCACTTACTGGTGGTGGGTATTCTATTAATAGTAAGCGATACGTTTGTAGTGTATGCGAGCCATCCGTGGTATCGGATCAATCCCAGATTGCCCGATCGATGCGGGATGTGAAGGCACTTTTGAAAAAAGTGGGCATCCAGGATCTGCCGAGGGGGATTCCCATTACTATGGTGGCCGATAAAGATGAACTGATTCGGTTATCCGGTCAGCGGTCAGGGAAGATCAGGGGTTATACTCATTATGAAGCCAAGACACTTGGAAGAAAAACAATCAGTGAATCCTATCATATTTATGTGTTATCAGATCTGTGCGAGATCGTCTTTGATGCGGTCCTGGCTCATGAATTGCTACATGTTTACCAGATCCAGAATGGATATAAACTAAGATCTGATGTTAGGGAGGGATTTTGTAACCTGGGCTCCAAACTGGTCTACGATCACGATGGGTCGGATCTCTCCAGGCTCCAGTTGAGGACCATGTATGAAAGTGACGACCCGGATTATGGCAAAGGGTTCAGGAATATGTCATCTCGACTGGATCAAATGGGCTGGGAAGGTATACTAAATAATTTACCCAGTTTCAAATAATATAATTTTAAGGTGAATCTATTGTTTAATAGAATTACATATATTCCTTTAAACTTGGGTTGATTCTGAGCCTGATTACACTTATGCTATTGTTTCTATATTGTAAGAACTTATAAGCAAAAGGGACCTTTTATGACAGACAAGAAATATACTTTATCTACTTCCAATGTGATCGATGATATGCAGCTATATGGACTTGTAGTATTGCGTGTTCTCATCGGTTGGCATTTTCTCTATGAAGGTATCGCCAAATTACTCAACCCTTATTGGTCATCTGCCGCCTTTCTGCTTGATGCTAAGTGGATCTTTTCAGGCCTTGCTAAGTGGATAGTATCAAATCCCTCTATTCTCAGTCTCGCTGATAACCTGAACATGTGGGGTCTCACCCTTATAGGTGCCTGCTTGATTTTAGGTTTATTTGGAAAGCATGTAAGCATGTTAGGAATGTTGCTTGTATTGGTATACTATTTATTCACTCCCTCATTCTGGTGGTTGGAATATGCCCGTCCAGGAGAGGGAAGCTATCTCGTGGTAAACAAGAACCTCATAGAAGCCTGCGCTTTGTTTGTGGTCTATTTATTTCCCACGAGTGAATTGATAGGATTGGATCGCTTGGTATTTAAGAATAATTCTACAGGTTAAAGGGTATATATAATGGGTCAACAAGAGAAAAAAGAAAAAGAAATTATACAAAAACATACTGATATGGACCGCAGGGAATTATTGAAAGGTCTGGCAACCATACCGGCAATTGTTGCTTTCTTTGTCAGCCTCTGGGCCAAACTCCGTCGTGATGCTGTAAAAAAATCTAATTTACTTCAGGACCTTGTACAGGAAAAACAGGCACCTCCGGTCGTTTCTTCCACTGGGACCAGTGATCATATTCGTATCGGGATCATAGGGTACGGGGGTCGCGGAGGTCATCTTGTACGGGGTGCAGGATTTGCAACACCAGGATGGACCGATCTTTCTTCAGAAAATGCTAGAAAAAATAGGTTGGATAAGAGTTTTGCTACTTTCATGCAGCAAGAGGACCTGAATGTGTCATTGGTTGGTGTGTGTGACCTTTTTGATTTTCGTTCAGGCCTGGGGGTTCAAGCATCCAAGAATGAGGTCAGACCTGGTGGAAGACCAAAAGAAACAGCAATAGTATATCGTCATTATACTGACCTATTGTCAAACGATGATATTGATGCGGTAATTGTTGCAACCCCGGACCACTGGCACTCCAGGATCACTATCGATGCAGCTAAAGCAGGTAAACATGTTTATTGTGAGAAAGGTCTGACAAGGACCTTTGATGAAGCTATCGATGTTTATGATACTGTAAAACGAACCGGTATAACCTTTCAGCTTGGTCACCAGAATCGGCAGGTCGAAGCGAATGATAAAGCAAAACGGATCATTGACCAGGGTCTTCTGGGCCCTATTAACATGGTAGAACTGACAACAAACCGGAACTCTCCCTGGGGGGCCTGGGTATGGGGGATACATCCCGATGGAAATGAGAGAACAATCGATTGGAAGACGTTTCAAGAACCAGTACCAATAAAGAACAGGATCCCTTTTGGCGAAGAGGCCTTGAAACGTTTCTTCCGCTGGCGTTGCTGGTTTGATTATGGAACCGGTCTATCAGGAGATCTATTATCTCATGATTTTGATACCATAAACCAATTAATGGATATAGGGATCCCAAAATATGCATCTTCCACAGGCGGGATTTATTTTTATAAGGATGGTCGGGATGTACCGGACGTTTGGAATGCGACTTTTGAATATCCGGATAAAGACCTTACTGTGTTATACAGTGCGACATTATCTAGCAATAACCCCCGTGGAAATAGAATAATGGGACACGATGCTACCATGATGATGGGTGGCCAAAGTGGTGGTGGATCCATCCATGGATTCATCGTTACTGCGGATGATGCATCAACACAGTACAAGGAAAGAATTGAAAATGGTATGATCAATACACGATATCCAATGTATAGTTATGCTCCAGGTTCAAAACAAATTGATGGTGTCACTTCTGCTACTTCCAAATATTTTGCAAGTAAAGGGTTGCTCTATACTTATAGAGATGGTAAACGTGTAGATCCGACCCACTTACATATCAAAGACTGGTTAGAAGCTATTCGCAGGGGAGGACAACCAAAATGCAATATTGAAATAGCACTTCATGAAGCAGTATCCTGTCATATGGCCACAGAGTCTTATTTACAAGGGCGAAGGATAGAGTGGGACCCTGTAAATCGAAAATTGTTATAGACAACATCAATAGTGTATCAGAGAATGTCTAATAATTATAGACTAGGGACAATGATGTTTCTCCAGTATGCACTCTGGGGTGCATGGTTACCCGTAATTGCCCGTTATTTATCGGCAACAATAGAAGAAGGAGGGCTAGGGTTCACCGGTTCACAGATCGGTATGATACTTGGATTGGCCGGATCCATAGGGGCCGTTGCGGCACCATTCATCGCAGGACAGTTAGCTGACCGGTATTTCAGTACAGAGCGTACCCTGGCGGTTCTGGTCACGGTTGGTGGCGCTGTGAAATGGATAACAGCCTATCAAACCGAATATAGTTCATGGCTGATCCTTTCGATCCTTTATAGTGTACTTTACATGCCTACACTTGCGCTTTCCAATTCCATTACTTTTTCTCATATAAGTGATCAAGAAAATGATTTTCCCAAGATCCGTGTTTGGGGCACAATAGGTTGGATAGTTGCGAGTTGGGTATTTCCTATGATCTGGTTGCAGCAGGGTCTTTATTTTCAGTGGATGCCCCCATTTGTAGTTGGAACGGAGGTCCCTGATGTTACCAGCCGCTTAGTAGACGCTTTAAAATTCTCAGGATTGATCTCGCTCACCTATGGGGCATTTTGTTTTCTATTACCCCATACACCACCAAAGCGCAACGCAGTAGAAAAATTAGCCTTCAAGAAAGCGTTCGAACTCTTTCGGCTTTCATCTTTTGCCACGCTGGTCGTTGCCAGCCTTGCAGTGAGTGTGATACACCAGATATATTTTCTTCAGACAGGGCCATTTCTTTCCCATATTGGAATATTGGATAGCCAGATCGGTCCCGCTATGACAATCGGACAATTTGCTGAGATACTGACCATGGCTTATTTAGGGTTTTTTCTAAAAAGATTAGGCTTTCATAAGGTGATAACGATTGGTGTTGCTGCATATTTCATGCGTTACGCCATTTTTGGTACGGAAGCGTTCCCGATCTGGGTCGTGATTCTCAGTCAGGCATTTCACGGGTTCTGCTATGCCTTCTTTTTTGCTGCCGCATATATCTATGTAGATAAGCTTGCTGATGAAGATGTTCGCCATTCTGCACAAACCGTATTTGGTATAATTATACTTGGCGGGGGACCTGTCATTGGTGGTTGGCTCTCTGGTTATCTGCAAAATATTTTCACTGTGAGCGGTGTTTTTAACTATTCATATTTTTGGTATACAGTTTCAGCCATAGGTCTGGTCGCCACCATATTTTTCTATATTTCATTCCGAGAGCAGTTGGAAAAAGAGGTCTCTGGATAAGCATGAAAAGGCTCGGTATTGGATTTATTGGTGGTGGCTTTATTACCAGGTTCCATATTCAGTCTTTGGTTGGTGTTCGTGATTGTGATGTGCTCGGAGTGACGTCAAAGACAAGAACCTCCGCAGAAGAATCTTCATTGCTATCGCGTTCATTAGGTGTAGGAGATGCAATAGTGTACGATTCAATTACAGAAATGATCGCGAACCCTGATATAGATGCTCTCTGGATCTGTGCACCAAATTTTACAAGGATCGAAGTGTTAGAAGAGATAGTCTTGGCTATAGAATCTGGTAAGGGTGAACTAATTGGAGTGGCCTGTGAAAAACCTTTAGGAAGAAATGTGAAAGAGGCCAAACGGGTGCTGGAACTTACTCAACAGGTTGGCTTGTTAGATGGATATCTGGAGAATCAGGTATTTGCCCCATCAGTGACCAGGGGCAAGGAGATTATCTGGGCTCGCGGTGCTGCCACGACCGGAAGGCCGTATCTAGCACGTGCTGCTGAAGAACACAGTGGTCCACATATGCCATGGTTTTGGGAGGGAGAACTGCAGGGTGGAGGTGTGCTGAATGATATGATGTGCCACTCCGTAGAGGAAGCCCGCTATATGCTTACTGCTCCGGGGTCCAGCCGTGATTCTCTCACCCCACTAAGTGTAAACGCGTATGCTTCCTGT
>DCMX01000141.1 GCA_002321855.1 Fidelibacterota bacterium UBA1611
ATGCGACCCCTGGTGATGTCCCCTGTACGGTCACTATCACCGCTGGCACAGAAGAATATCCCTATGAATTGATAGAGGATATAGAGTTGAATCTTACGCTTTCTCAGTATGGATTCCCTGTTGAAGATATCGTGATCAAGAGCTCACCTGTCTTAGCTGATCTTGATGGGAATACATTGAAAGACATTTATTTTGGTGCGGAGAATGACAAAGTGTATGGATACACCATTGCCGGTATGGTTACTACAGGTTTCCCTTTCTCTACTAATGACCGGGTCCGATCAAGTCCTGCGGTTGGTGATGTAGACCAGGATGGAATTGATGAATTGGTATTTGGTAATAGCAGTGGGAAGCTACATATCGTTAATGGATATGGGGTAGCTGAGCACACTTTTACACAAGGTGGTGGCATCGAAGGGGCACCAGTTCTT
Source organism: Fidelibacterota bacterium UBA1611 (assembly GCA_002321855.1). GTDB lineage: Bacteria > Fidelibacterota > Marinisomatia > Marinisomatales > UBA1611 > UBA1611. The sequence continues at coordinate 432 of DCMX01000141.1, forward strand.
GTGGATATTGATGGTGACCAGGACCTAGAGATAATTTTTACCACTGTGACAAGCGATGGGGGTAAGGTCTATATTATTCATCATGATGGTTCTACGGAAGCAGGATTTCCTGTTGAGATCGGACGAATGTTTGCCGGGCCCGCAGCTCATGATCTTGAAAATGATGGGATAGTGGATATTGTTGTGTGCACCTATGATGACCAGGTCTGGGTGATAGAATCCATAGGCGGGAATATTAAACCTGGGTTTCCTTTCACGGGGGCCCATCGTTTCAATATACCAGCGACCATTGTGGATATTGATGGCGACGGTGTATATGAGATCGCTGCTGGCTGTGATAGTGGTGAATTATATGTGTTGAACCATGATGGATCACTTTTTGCTCAGTATGATACCGGAGATGATATTCGCGGAGGGATATCTGTAGCCGATCTGAATGGTGATGGTCAGTTAGATCTTCTTTTTGGCGGTTATGATGATCGTATCCATGTTTGGGACCCTGTGGCGAATGAAGTGTTACCAGGTTGGCCTGTGGACCTGGGATACAATTCGCTGACCGAACCTATTGTTGTTGATCTGGATGGTGATGGTCAATTGGAAGTAGTAACAGCACGGAAAAATGGTAAGATATATGGGTTTGAAGCTGATGGTTCACTAATGGGGAATTTCCCCATACCTACAACTGGCAATATTGAAACAACACCGGTTGTACATGATTTTGATAATGATGGTGATCTTGAGCTGATATTCGGCACGACTGCTGGTTTGGAAGTAATTGATTATAAGCTCGATGCTCCTTCCATCGGTGTGAGCTGGTCCATGTATCGTTCGAATTTGAATCGTACCGGTGTGTATGATGTCAGCGTGATGGAAACTGGAAATGAGATACCGGCTATTCCGAAAATTTTTCATGTTAGTTCAAACTTTCCAAACCCCTTTAACCCGACGACTCAAGTGTTAATAGATATTCCTGAGCCTGGTCAATTAGTTGTGAATGTCTATGACATTACTGGACATTTGATCTATGATGTGAAAGAGCCTTATTTGTCCACAGGAAGATTTCGCTTTGAGTGGAGCGGGCGCAATCGTGTCGGGGAACTGGTTCCAACTGGGATCTATTTTATTTCTGTAGAGACCGGCAGTCACTACCATGTTCAAAAGATCGCACTGGTGAAGTAGGACGCTGTTTGCTATGTGCTATTTTTTTGAGTTAAGTTCAGCATCAAGGTTTTCAGGGAGATCGGTATGAAGAAAATAGTTTTATTTACTTTTATTCTAAGTTTCATGACTTCGGGAAGCTGGGCAGAATTGGATTGTCCCGCAGATTCATCCTATCATATTGACATGCGTACCATGCTTCCGGATGGTAGCCCAAACCCAACCTATGGGCAGGAAATTGCTACCGGGCTCTGTGCCTGCATGGGCTATGTGGATGGGGTACAGATAAATGGTAGTGAGGTGACATTCACAATTCGCATTGTTGATAATGAACCGATCCGCGGTGTAGAGCTTGATATTTATCATGATTTTGCAGATCTGACCTATACGAGTGTTTCCAAAGGTGAAAAACTTGAGAACGTGACCGATGAAGATGGTAATCCAAGAACAATGACTCTGCTGGGGAACTGGCTGGAAGATCATGCAAAGGTACTGGGCTATAGTACTTCCCGTGCTCGCACGGAAGGAAACGGTGAGGAAGGTGACCTCATGCATGTTACCTACACGTTAGCCGATGGAAGCTCTCTCCCTGATGCGATCACATTCTATTTTGGTTTGGCAAACCTCCCTGGTACTTCTATGGACCCAGAATTACTCAATGTTGTATGCTCATTTCCTACTGAAGAAGATCCAGCATCTGTTAATACAACTTTCGCGTCTGCTGATGCGGAATCAATGATACCAGAAAAGTTTGCCTTATTACAGAATTACCCGAATCCGTTCAATCCTAGTACCCAAATATCTTTTGATGTTCCTAATGGTGCGCAAAATGTGGTGCTAAGTGTATATAATTTACTGGGTCAGAATATGAATACGTTAGTGAATGATGCTTTATCCCCGGGTCGTTATACAATTGAGTGGGCTGGGAATGATATGATGAATAATGAGGTGGCATCAGGTATTTATTTCTATGAATTAAGAAGTGAATCCTTTACCGCTCGGAAGAAAATGTTGTTGATTCGCTAAACTCTTTCTTTCAGGAATATTTTATGTAAATTCCCCTATCTGAGGATGGGGGAATTTTTTTTGTGGAAAAACTCATAATAAAACTACTGGTCCTTCTGACCATTTCAGGTCTTTTCGGTCAGGAACAATATCGTTCTGTCGAGCAGGTAGAGGCAGAGTGGAACGATCATACGTCTTTTCAGCGTGATGAGTTGCTTTCATTCTGCGATTTTTTATTCGAAGAGAAATTGTTTGAGCGCTGTCTATTAACATGTTTCCAGTTTTTGTACCGTTTTCCTGATGATCCAATACGTCCTGCGTTATTGTACACGATCGGCCGTAGCTACGAAGAAATAAAAAATTATTCATTAGCCCAAAGGTACTATAGAAGGATAATTGATACTGAGCCGAAACATTCAGTGACCTTTAGAGCAGCAGAATACCGGGATATTTATTCAGACCTCATGAAAGGCCATACAAAAAAGGTCATGATTAAAACGGAAGGGAGCGAGGACCCCTACTTTTTAACATTTAGAGGATACAGTTACTTACGAGATCTTAAATGGGAAGAAGCGCGTACAATATTTATTTCAGCCGAAGAAAAGTTTGACCACCGTCACTATTCTAAGCTAATGGTTCCTTTATACCAGGCTATTGAAAATGTAGAAACTATTCCTCAACATAATCGAGCCATGATAGCACTAACTGGTACAATTTTTCCTGGTGGTAGCCAATTTATGCTTAAAGAATGGAAGAAAGGTCAGGGGGTCTTAGTGACAGCACTAGTTTTATCTAGTATTATTGCAATGGGACAAATAAATGAACTAAATGGTTCGGTCTATGTTGCAAGCTCTCCTGGATTAATAATGCCTTATTATAGTGATATCACAGAATCTGGACTGAACACATTCAAATTATCAAACGGTAGATTAACAAAACCTGTCTCACCTAAAACCTCCGTGCTCCAATATACCTTACCACCGATAATTATAGGATTGGGTGTATACATGAGCAGTGTAATGAGGTCATTTATAGATATAAAAGATAAAAATCGAGCTTTAATAGAATTTTATGCACTGGAGAGTATTGAATCTATTGAACCGGATCGGTTCTTAGATTTTGAGGAACCAGCGCTTCTTTATACTCCTGAAAAATAGTTCATTAACTTATTGACACCCCCTCTCTTATTCGGGTAATTTGCCAGGCTTTATTCGAAAAGATTTTTGACAATTTGGTATGCAGTGAGTCTTACGTTGATCCTAGCCAAATTCATACAAACCATTAAATATACAATGGAGAGTTTGATCCTGGCTCAGGACGAACGCTGGCGGCGTGCTTAACACATGCAAGTCAAGGAGAACCTATTCTTCGGAATAGTATTAAACTGGCGAACGGGTGAGTAACACGTAGGTAACCTGCCCTAGAGATTGGGATAACTTCGGGAAACCGAAGCTAATACCGAATAATGCAGCGGATCCTTCGGGATATTGTTGTTAAAGCGGGCTTCGGCTCGCACTTTGGGATGGGCCTGCGGCCGATTAGCT
>DCMX01000158.1 GCA_002321855.1 Fidelibacterota bacterium UBA1611
GCTCAGGTAATACTTGCGATAGGTGTATTGCTTGATATCAAGTCCGGCCCGGATCTCGTGGTCTCCCATTTGATAGGTCATACCAGCATCAATACCTAAGGTGGTACGATTATTCTTGCTCCAGCCCGTGGTTATATCACCCGGACGCTGGAAAGGGAAAAGACCCACATAGTAGCTTGTGGGGTCTGTGTAGGATGTTTTCCAGTTCGCACCCGCATCAGCATTCATTGTTGTAGCAACGGATGCAGAATCGTGCCACATAAGGGCATCCTGGAACCCACTGGGTTTCCCAAAAAGACCATCATAGGACTCATAACTGCGGTTCATCGTGCTAAAACCAGCAGTAAGGAGAAAGTTAGGGTTCAAAAAGAAATTGACACGGGTGGCAAGCATGGTGAGTTCCCTCTCATTCTCGGGCAGTCTATCCGTGTTGAACATATAATAGATGGGCAGAGAATTGCTTTGCCAGGACGAATTATCCATGACACCTGTAAAACGCAGATTCAGTGGCCCAAAATCCATTGAAGCGGTAGTGTTGAGCTGCATGTTATCCCGTTGCCTGTGAGCGATCGATGATCCATCGAATGAGACCTGGATAGTGTCACCATCAGGGGTCACACCAGACTCGAAACTCGGAAGGTCATCCACCACACCATCACCATCCACATCAATATCAAAGCTCTCATAGAAACTCGGGTTCCAGTCATCAGTGTGTGACTGCCTAAGGGCCGCAAAGAACCTGACCGGTCCGAGCGGGCCGCCAATTGTCGCTGTCATATCCGTATAGCCATAATCCCCAGATTCAAAGCGGACATTACCACCAAACTCGTTACCGCCTGTGCGAAGGGTCTGCCGCACCACGCCGGAGTTAGCGCCGCCCACATGGGCACCGTAACCACCAGCCTCAACGGCAATCTCGGCCAGTGCTTCTGGTATGGCAGAGATATCACGCCCTGTATTGATCACATCCGTGATCTGAGCACCATCAAGGGTATAGGCTACTTCTTCCGCACGACTTCCGCGGATGTGCAGCTTGCCATTGGTGATGGTAACACCGGCCTGCATATCGAGCATGCCGGTCACACTGCGTGATGCCGCGTTTTGAATTTCTTCTGAATCAACAGTGCGAACAGAGTTGGTAGCGCTAGGTTCTATCAATCGTTTTCGGCCCACGATAGTTATCGCCTCTCCCTCAATCGCCGATGATTCCAAACTAAAATCCATCGGTGTGGTCAGGTTAACCTTGACCACCACATTTGACTCTGTAGTGCTCTTATAGCCAATATAAGATGCGGTCACAGAATATCTACCTGCTGGAACATTCAGGATGGTGTACCCACCATCTCCATCTGTAGCAGCACCCATGCTTGTACCATCAACGATCACATTGGCACCAGCAAGGGCCTGCCCATCGGATGAGCTGACCGTTCCTCTAAGCTTACCAGTGGTTTGCGTCCAAGCAAAGGATACGATAATAAATAGAGCTACTAATTTTGAGAGTTTTCTCATTGTTCTGCCTCCGTATTGCATTAAAACATTAGTTTAGTTAATTATTCGGTGTGAGCACACAATGAGCCCACCTCACCCCAAGAATGTTGACTGGGAACCTAAAAGCATGTACAAAACAAGTCAAGTTTATTTTTTAAATACTATTTCCCGGTTCCAGACCACTGTAGATCAATGAAGGGGACCCAGGTTTCTATGATAGGAATATAGGGTAGTATCCTGGCTTGAGATCCAAACGGAAAGCGCGCCCACACGAATTTGTAACCACATAATAGTTGTAAATGTTCATTTATTTCCCAGAACAATACTCCTTTATGCTCGAGAGATAGGTCACCATTAAAACCGGGAAGAATATGTGCATCGGCATCCACCAGATATCTCAATTTCTTAGTGATGTTCCCTGCCAGGTCCGCACCAAAACGTATGGCCCACTTATTATAGAAAATACCTAAGCGATGATAAACAAGTGGTAGGTCAATAGTTGTACGCTGATCAAGACCACTGAATGATAGACCCAACGACAGACCTGTTTTGATACTTAAGTATGTGGATGTGAACAGCGCCCGGGTCATGAGCAGGTCGGTGTACAGCCCCAAGAGTCTGGGGATAGGCTCAAGATCCGGGGAGATCATGCCAAACTGACCCTTATGGGTTAACATATTTAAAAGTGGTGTGGGATAAAACCCCCCATATCGGGATGCTGTGGCCCAGTTTCCTATGTTCTTTTTGGAAATTTTAATGGAGAGATTGGGCATGACAGAGAACAGGAGTGGGTGGATAGAATATTCCATTCTTTCAGATACGCCAAAGCGAAAAGGTTGGAAAATCCCGATATCCCATCTTTTTTCAGGCAGGGAGAATGCGGAATGGTGGGCCCAGTGTTGAGCACTGAACAGCTGACCGATAAGGATAATCATAGATATAAGTTGCTTCACAGTAATTACTCAGCGTGTTTCCATGTTCAATGTTGCCACAACTGGCATATGGTCACTTAATTCCCAGAGTGGCTGGTATGTAGAATCGGTTCCCGGGACCCAGCCTTCTGAAAGATTAGTGAACAGATAATCAAGCTTACGATCGTATCTATGGTCACCACCATGGATCTCATAGCTAGTACTGGGTGCGTGAGTAAAGTTCCCTGGGTCGTTATTCTCAGTGGTACCTATGGCCGGTATATAGGCATCATACAGTGGTTGCAGTATCTCAGGTTCCCCGGGGAAATTGCCAAAATAGCTTCCTTCCTTATGATAGGGTTCTTGCCCAACAATATGAAAATATTCTCCAGAACACATATCGTATTCACAATAATCGAACACGCTCGCTCCGGGAGGTAAGGAGTTTAGATCCCCGCCGCTCACAAACCGGTTTCCTGCATTATTTATCTCAGACAAAACATCTATATACTTATCAATGTGTTTTTTCTTGGTATCATCTGTCGCAAAGGCTGTGGCATGAATATTTACAGCATATAGGTCTAACTCTGATAATGTTACCTTCAGGATATTGCGCCGAAGATAAAAATATTTCGTGAGATCGCTCTGGTCCGTTCTCAATCGGAGCTGAATACGTTCAGCATCAGATAACTCATACTTGGATAGAATAGCATTACCCATATCGATACGACCGATGCCATCAGAAGCAATATAATCTGCCTGCCATACAGATGCATAACAACCATAGTTCATGGATGTATTATCTAATAGATACTGGACCTGATCAGTATACCCTGAACGTTTAGAGAAGATATCCACTTCCTGCAACATGATGATATCGGGGTCTATCTCCTGGATCTTGACCGCGATCTTGTCCATATTGGAATCAACCCGGTCTTTCTTCAGGATAACGCTGTCCCCGCAGGAGTCGCCAAAGAATGGGAATCGGGCCGCACCAAATCGGATGTTCCAGGTCATTACAACAGGATCATTCTTTACACTGACAGGAATAATGTTGGATGATGTATACATTTGAGCTTCAGAAAGATCCGAGAATTCATTCACGAACGGTTCACAGCCTAAAAAAACGATGACGAACAGCCCAACCAAAGCTGTGCCCAACACCTTATGTATATAGACAGTCAATTATTTCAATAGTGTTAGACCATTCTCCGGTGGTCTGCCTATAACCGCTTTATTACCGCGAACAATGATAGGTCTCTCCATTATTTTTGGATAATTGGCCATAGCCTGAAATAAGACATTATCATTATCTAAGAATTGTATCAGATCATTGTCTTTGAACTCTGTCTCATTCCGGCGCACGAATTCTTTGGGTCTTAAACCCATCATTTTTGAAAGATCTTTCAATTCATTTATAGCAAGCGGGGTTTTCAAATACTCAATTATCTTTGGTTCAATACCATTTTCTTTTAAGAGCTGCACGGCTCTGCGACTTTTTCCTCACCAAGGATTATGGTATACAATGACCTTTTTCATTCTTATTCCTTTTCTCTTGAACAGTTAATAATGGAAGAAAATTAATCACTTCATTCCCTGATTAGATAGGGTTAATGGTTTAAAATGGTTACGCTCATACTCTTTGCATGGACCATATAGGAATTAATCATTAGAAAAGGCTGGTCTGCCCACCATCAATATCCAGATCGATCTCATCCCCCTTACGCAAGGAATTCACTATTATATCTGCCTGACGTGTTGGCTCTGGGATACGATAT
>DCMX01000256.1:0-1566 GCA_002321855.1 Fidelibacterota bacterium UBA1611
GGTGTCCAAAGTCAAATGCTTTGCTCGGGTCTGGAACAGGGATCCCATGATGATCTACAAAAGTCTGGGTTGCCTCTATATGTGGCTGGAAACCCCAGAATGGTCTTGATCTGCTTGCGATCCCTTCTATCTCTACCAGATCACTTTCGGCTATGACATCAAAATCAGGAGGGCAATCGATAATTCCGTCCTGGTGGGAATAGACCAAAGGTCCTGATCTGGCCGGTCCCCATAATGGATCATTAACAATGTTTACGATCCGCATACCCTGTTTTTTTTCTCCTGCCCAGAGAGGGCCTACGTTCCCACCAAAAATGTGTGCTAACAACTGGTGACCATAGCAAAGACCGAGCGTAGGGATGTTCTCTGAAAAAGCATCTAATAGGATCTCCGTGATCTCATCCTGCCAAGAGTTCCCATCGTGCACCGATGCTGCGCTTCCCATGATTATGATACCGCGGACATTGTTCTTCATTTGTTCGATGCTGGTCAGTCCATACAGAGCGGGTAAATGGTAGGTCACGGGATATGGAGCACTAAAGACCATTCGGTTATATGATTCGATCGCCGGTTTTACCACTGCGGGATCAATGACCATTAAGTGCTTTTCAGGCATGACTGGATATTATTGCTTGAAATATTATTTGAAAAGTATGATGGATCAATTATAGTGCTTAAGAAAATATGGCCCTGTAGAACCTTTAATCAATTCTTTAAATAATGTATTATTTCCCCAATACATATTTAATTCTTTTTCTCGTAGTTCGATCTTATCTGGGTACATCGCATACAGAACGAACAGGGTAAGTATTCCGGTATCAACGCTCTTGAATGAATCTCTGTCCGTTACCCAGATCTCTACGCCGCTGCATTTTTGATCCTCGAACTTTGGTCTGTCTGCTATATCTGGCATTTTCTTTGGCATGAATGATCTTGGCAAAAAATTCACACCGGGGAGATCAAATTTATTTAGTGCTTGTGAAAGATCCCACCCATCGATCCAGGGTGCTCCGATCCATTTGAAAGGGTGTTCCGTTCCCTTACCCTCACTGATATTGGTAGCTTCAAGAAGACACATCCCGGGGTAAATGATGGCTGTTTCAAGGTCAGGGATATTTGGAGAAGGGTCGACCCAGACCAGGTCGGTTTCGTCGAACCATACTTTTTCGTTCCAGCCTTCCATGGAGATAACATCCAAAACTGGCTCATGTGATATCCAATTGTTTGCGATGATACTATTGGCCAGTGCACCCACCGTGCCCCCGTATCTGATCGGGAGCGGATAATACCCTATAAATGAACGAAACTCCATATTCAGGATAGGACCTTCGATCATATCTCCCCGGATCAGGTTTGGCCGGTCCAGTACCAGAACAGGAATATTCAGTTCTCCGGCTGCTTCCATGACCAATCCCAATGTAGAGATGTAGGTATAAGAACGGGCACCTATATCCTGGATATCATAAACAATAGTAGTTATCCCGGCCAGCATTTCCGGAGTAGGCTTGGTCGTATATTTAAAAATATCTATCACAGTTGGAAGGTTGTTTATAATAGGATCCAGGG
>DCMX01000256.1:1950-3586 GCA_002321855.1 Fidelibacterota bacterium UBA1611
ATGACCTTCAGGTCTACATCCTCCATCTCCATGAACCGTTGATAATTAGGGATCCCTACCTTATCAACTCCGGTCTGGTTGGTGACCAGAGCGATGGCTTTTCCTTGTATGAAATAATATTTTTTTTCAAGTAATATATCCAGACCGGTCAGTACTTCAGTTTTTTCTTCGTATTTATGTTGAGATCTTTTTGTCACAGATCTGGGCTGTTGTTTGCTGGTAGTTTCCTGAGAAAGAACTATACTGAATAAAATAGATAAAACAGTAACGGATCTAAACATCACACCCATTGAATATGTCTTCAATAGTTTCCCGTTTACGGATCAGACTTGCCTTGCTTCCTTCCAGAAGTATCTCTCCAGGCCGGGGTCGGGTGTTGAACTGATGGGCCATGGAGAATCCATAGGCTCCAGTATCCATGATCGCTACTAGGTCACCTTCCGCTACGGTCGGGAAAGGCCGATCAACAGCCAGACGGTCTGTATTCTCGCATATCCGACCGGTGATATCTGCGATAAGGCTTGTGGTGGCTTTCGGTTCACCTACCTTGTACATCCGGTGGTAGGCGCCATAAAGAACAGGACGCATTAATGTTTCCATACCAGCATCCAAACCAATGAAGTTCTTATAACTTTCTTTGACGCCGGTCACCCGGGCTAACAATATTCCTGCATCGCCCACAAGGTATTTTCCGGGTTCAATACAGAAGACAGGGCATTCCTCTTTATTATATACAGAATAAAACTCCCTGGCAATGTTCTCGAACACTCGATCAATATCCAGTATCTTATCTTCATCTTTATAGGGAATGCCATACCCGCCGCCAATAGAGATGTATTCTAATGTTATTTTACAGCTCATCTCCACCTTGGTGGAGATCTCTAATACAGCCCGGATCAGTTCGGTAAAGTAATTCTCATCCAGGACACCTGATCCGGTAAAACAGTGGAGCCCAAAGGATCTGACGCCATGAGCTATTGCCAGTTCATACGCTTCGACGATCTTTTCCTTTGGGATACCAAACTTGGCTTTTTCACCCCCTGTTGTGATCTCTTTGAACCTACCGCTGCCAAAGCCTGGATTTACCCGGAATGATATTTCTTCTGGTACCTGAATTTTTGATAGCCTGCGAAACGACTGGATATCATCCAGGTTAATATGGCAGCCCGATCCAAGAGCCACTCTCAGGTCATCTGATGATTCGTAGTTCCCTGTATATAGACATTTCTCAGAAGGAATACCTGTTTTATTAGAGACAAATAATTCTCCCGGACTGGAGCAATCACAACCCAGATCCGGATAAATAGACCTCATGAATGAGATCAAATGAGGATTGCTGTTTGCCTTGACCGCAAAATAGATCTGGTTTTTTCTCAAGTGTTTATTCAGTGCAGTGGATATACGATCTATATTGTTTTTTATTCTGTTCCCGGAATAGATGTATAATGGGGTACCATATTCTTCAGCGATCGATCCAAGTAGGGTCTTATCCTCTGTCAGGGATATTAAAGGATGCTGGATCATTTATTCAGTTTGCCTTTAATTTGTTATTTCTTACTTCGTGAAATATATAAAGAATAGATGCCCGGATCTCTGCTTCTGTGCAGGTCCAGCAGTTACCTTTCGGGGGCATGAC
>DCMX01000256.1:3989-5792 GCA_002321855.1 Fidelibacterota bacterium UBA1611
TCCCACTCCTTGATATCAAACAGTGACGCTGCTCCTGCGGTACCATAGGTGTGACAGGCGTAACAAGAATTGGTATATACCCTTTCACCTGCGGATAGCAGGTCCGGGGGAAGGTTTCCAAGATCAATGCTATCATAGACATTCACACTTGTTCCCCTCCCGCAGTTCATCATTATAGATACTATAAGGAATAGTAATATAAAACGGATCGGATCCAGCATGTTTGTATTGTTTAATTCCGATTTGAATTTAGTGTGAGCCTGATCGATCGAACAAAATGCATACGCATTATTATATAGATGAATAGATCAAAATACAATAGATGTAAAATAGAGTGTAGATTTCAGCGGACGATAGGTGCGATAATGAAACATTATTCAATAGGTCTGACCACATTAATATTATTCATATCTTCCGTGACAGTGGTTATGGGCTCAACAGGTGCCAATGATAATTATCAGTATAGTATGAGAATAGACCTGATCGTAGATACAGCATGCGGTATGTGTCAGTTTGGTATGGACGATGAAAAAGGATGTGTATTAGCTGTAGAGATAAACTCTGAGTTTTATTATGTAGAAGGGACGAATATAGATGACCATGGAGATGCACACGCTAAGGATGGCTTCTGTAATTCGATACGTAAGGCACGAGTAAAAGGTGTTATCAAAGGTGAAAGATTCTTTTTGGAAAATTTTAAATTATTTGAGCTCAATGACAAAAAAAGTATTGAATGAAAAGAGTGATCGATCATGGTTAACCGGATACTTTTTTCAATAATGATTCTTTCTAATCTGATAGGGCAGAAGGACACCGCCTCTGTTGCCCCGGATTCTCCCTATTACCTGTCAAAAAGAATGGACCTTCCCCTGGCCGCTGTCAGCACGGGCCTGCTTGTTGGAGCAGAACTGGTGGATGTAACGCCCCTGACCGAGGATGACATAAATGATCTCAATAAGGATGAAGTATCAGATTTTGATTACAGTGCCACCGAGAACTGGGATGAGAACAGTATCGCGACCAGTGATCTATTGCTGTACTCCAGCATAGGATTTCCAGCGATCTTGCTTATTGATAAAGAGATACGCCGGGATTACAAGAAATTCATGTCGATCTGGGCAGAGACATTTGTACTGACCTACGGACTAACAAATTTAACCAAGGTTCTGGTGAGTCGGCCACGGCCCTATCTCTATGGTACGAGTGAAGGATCTGAGGAACATAAAATGGAAGATGACAACCAGCGCAGTTTCTTTTCCGGGCACACGTCCCTCTCAGCGGCATCGTGGTTCATGATGGCCAGCATGTACCAGGACTACCACCCGGAAAGTAAATTAGCTCCCTATATATGGGCCACGGCCTATCTGGTGCCAGCGGCCACAGGTTATTATCGCTATGATGCCGGGAAGCATTTTCTTTCTGATGTATTGACCGGCTATTTTATAGGGCGAGCTATTGGGGTCATGGTTCCCAGGTGGCATAAGAAGAGCAGCAGGGTAGATGTTGGCCTAATGCTGCTTCCGAGCGGCGAGCCCGGGGTCCAGTTGACCTATAGATATTGAGTTCTTTTTTCTATACTGCAGAGACTGGGTCTTTCGACCATATGGTAAAGGATACTGGTAAAATATTTCTTCCCACAGTAATATCCGTGTTCATACTTTTTGGTAAAGAAAACAGTTGGTTTATTTTATAAAGTGATCATCAATACAGGACAAACCATGAAAATATCTATCGAATACTGCTCGGTCTGAAACTACCTGCCTAGGGCTTCCAGTTTGGAAGCAGAACTGAAAAGCAAGTTTG
>DCMX01000256.1:6220-7431 GCA_002321855.1 Fidelibacterota bacterium UBA1611
GATGGGGAGATAGAAAAACTGATCCGACAGAGCACAGATTGAATAAATATCTTTTATTGACTTGTAATGGTTTTTTTTATAAAATACTTACGAGTAACTTACGATTATATTAACTTTACCATAAAATGAGATTATTTCGTTCAAAAGCATTATATCGGAAAAAGAGTTCTTGGGTGGTCCTTCGAGCTATTGCTCGTCTGCACCAGCATGATGCGGTGAAAGATACCCGTAGACCCTTGGTGCAGATCTCAAAGCCTAAGAGGTCCGTACACTTTTCAACGTCATGAAACCGCTGTCCCCAAAACAGAGGAGTTTTCTGGATTTCATCCAGCAGTTCACACTGGCCCAGGGTCAGGCTCCTTCCTACGAAGAGATCATGGCCGGCCTTGGGTTCGGCTCATTGGGGACAGTTAACTGGTATGTAAAGACCCTGGAAGAAGAGGGTCATTTGTCTCGTGTAAAAGGTCCCAATGGCAAGCGGGCGCTCACTTTGATCCATAGAGAGCACGCCACAGCTATTGAAGCCCGTTTGCCATTGTTGGGCCTGATCGCTGCGGGAGAACCTATCGAAGCATTGGAGGATCCAGGAAAGATCACTGTTCCGGCACCTTTGGTTCACCCGGATAATTTTGTTTTGCGGGTAAAGGGAGATTCCATGATCGATGAGAGTATACAGGATGGGGACTATATCGTGGTACGCAAGAGTGCCACGGCCCGGTCCGGGCAGATCGTGGTAGCGATCATCAATGGGGAAGCGACCCTGAAATGTTATGTGCCCAGGTCCGGTCGGATAGAGCTCCATCCCCGCAACCCGGATTTTCCGATCATTACTATTGACCCTACTGACAATTTTCATATCAATGGCGTGCTATTGTATTCCTTCCGGGAATACCTTAATTAACCACGCCACCCGTGCCTTCTGACGTCTTTCATGTACGTCTGAACGCTCTGGAGCTTCAGGCAGAGAGGATCATGGATCCGAGCCTGAGAACACGCCCGGTTGCCATTATTTCATCTTCCAGTGCCAACGGCACGATCATATCCTTATCCCAGGAAGCAGAGGATGAAGGATTGTTTCATGGCATGAATGTCTCTGTGGTGAGGAAAATGAGCCATGGGGTCCAACTGTTGCCCTATAATCGCTCTCTCTATGCCCGGATCAATCACTATGTATACCAAACGGTGTCCATGTTCACACCGATCGTAGAGCC
>DCMX01000166.1 GCA_002321855.1 Fidelibacterota bacterium UBA1611
GAGAATAATGGATTTCAAGGATCGATTCTATCTAATTCTTGCGGGTATCTTTATTGCCTCACTGGTAAGTTGTAATTTAATCTTTCAGAAATTTTTTACATGGACACCTTTTGGGATCTATACGTTTGAAATTTCTGTTGGTATCTTGCCATATCCGATCACGTTTTTAGCTACGGATCTTGTTTCTGAGCTATACGGGAAGAAAAAAGCAGATCAGGTTGTGATCTCTGGATTAATAGCTAGTGTTTTTGTTATGCTTATAATTCTTATTGCAAATGCTGTTCCAAGTACTGTCTGGTCTCCGGTTGATGATGATCTTTTTCAAAAAGTGTTCGGATTACAAGGAATGGCAGTATTTGCGTCTATGGTAGCTTATCTATCGGCTCAATTCATCGATGTGAGGATTTTTCATTTCTGGAAAAAACTGACAAAAGGAAAGCATCTTTGGCTTCGTAATAATGGTTCAACGATCGTAAGTCAATTTGTAGATACCATAGCCGTTTTAATATTACTATGCTCTGTAGGTGCAATTGAGTGGGAAAGATTTTGGTTGCTTCTGGAAAATGGATTTTTATTTAAGGTCGTTGTTGCCTTTTTAGATACGCCCATCATTTATGGTGTGATCTACGCGCTCAAAGGAAAGATCGATATTGCTTCTTATGAAGAAGGATTAGCATATGAAGGATCATGATAAATTGAGAGAGATCATTCACTCTCTGCTTGAAGAGGTCGGTGAGGATCCAACAAGAGAGGGTCTTTTGAAAACACCTTCCCGCGTCGCAAGATCCTGGAGGTTTTTTTCAGAAGGATATGGACAAAATTTAGATGATATAATAAACAATGCAATTTTTCATGAAGAAGCGAAAGATATGGTGATCATTCGGGATGTGGAATTTTTCAGCCTGTGCGAGCATCACCTGCTTCCTTTTTTCGGTAAAACTCATGTTGGCTATATACCGAATGGAAAAGTGATCGGTCTTTCTAAGGTCCCACGTATCATTGATATGTTTTCGCGACGTCTTCAGATTCAGGAACGGCTGACTCGACAGATTGCTGAAACCATTCAGATCGTATTGGATCCAATTGGAGTAGCGGTTGTGATGGAAGGTAGGCATATGTGCATGCAAATGCGTGGCGTGGAAAAACAGAACAGCCTGGCGACCACATCATCCATGTTGGGAAAGTTTAGAGAATCAGATCGTACTCGCAGTGAATTTTTAGCTATTATAGGCAGGGAAAGCGTATAAACAATTTATGATTAGAGACACTGAATTTTTTCCTGAAATAGATTCCCGGTTGAAGATCATGGATCTGGGCATGTCTTCGTATGAGACCGTCTGGGGCTTACAAAAGGAACTTCAAGCCCGCCGTATATCAGGGAAAATTGGAGATCATTTACTTTTGGTTGAACATGAACCAGTATATACACTTGGTAAAATATCTCACAAGGCTCATTTATTAAGATCAAATGATCATGGTATTTCGGTGATACAAACCGATCGGGGCGGAGATATAACTTTTCATGGACCAGGACAATTAGTAGGTTATCCTATCCTTGACCTACATCGGTATCGCAGGAGTGTGAGCTGGTACATGCGGTCACTGGAAAAGATAATCATTGATGTTCTATCAGATTTTAGAATCAATGCTGATCGTAAAAAAGGCCTCACAGGAGTCTGGATCCAGGATGAGAAAGTAGCGGCTTTGGGAGTACGAATCAGTCGCTGGGTGACCATGCATGGTTTTGCGTTAAATGTTGATCCGGACCTATCATTCTATGAAGGTATCATTCCTTGTGGCATCCGTGATTTCGGTGTGACTTCCATGGCAACCCTGTTAGGTCATGATATAGATATGTCAGCAGTTAAAAAAGCACTGGTAAACCATTTTAAAACTATTTTCAATTTTTGAGATTTAATGGCACGTCTCCACGGATTTACAAAACAACAGGTACTAGATGTTTATCACACTATGGTACTCGCACGGAAGTTGGATGATAAAATGATGACCATGTTGAAACAGGGCAAGGCATTCTTTCATATGGGATGCTCCGGGCATGAAGCCGCACAGTTGGCGGCTGCTAATGTGATGAAAGGTGGCGAAGACTGGTCATACCCATATTATCGGGATGGAGCTTATTGTTTAGGACTGGGGATGACAGCTAAAGAACAATTACTTTCCTTTCTTGCCCGGGACGCAGACCCTAACTCTGGTGGTCGCCAAATGCCTATGCATTATGGTCATAAGGCACTGAGGGTTGTGTCACAGTCTAGTGCAACAGGAACCCAGTTTCTACAGGCCGTAGGTTGTGCGCTGACACGAAAAATGGAAGAATCCAGAGAGATTATATATGTATCTGCCGGAGAAGGGACCACTAGCCAAGGTGATTTTCACGAAGCACTGAACTGGGCAAGCCGAGCAAAAGCACCTATTATTTTTCATATTGAGGATAATGAATATGCTATCAGCACCCATCGCTCAGATCAGACCGCAGGATCTATTTATAGCATGGTTAACGGATATAAAAATCTTTCACGCTATGATGTGGATGGGACAAATTTCTTTGAGACCAATCTGGCGTTTAAACAAGCGGCTGAGAGGGCCAGGAGAGGGAAAGGACCTACTGTAATTATCTCGAATGTTGTTCGGTTGGTTCCCCATTCCAGTTCTGATGATCAGCGAAAATATCGTACACCAGAAGCGTTGGAACAGGATCAAAAACAGGACCCGATCCATATCCTTGAAAATGAATGCTTGGAAGAAAAATTCTTTACAGAGAATGATATTGAAAAAATACATAATGAAGTAAAGACCCATGTGGGCCAGGATGCAGAATGGGCTGAGCGGCAAGATCATCCAGCAGTAGAAAATGCCTTAACACATATCTATAGTGCTAACGGACACACTGCTGAAACAGATTTTGTACCCATAGCTGAGAAAATTGTCCTAGTGGATGCCATTAATCATGCCCTACATGAGGAAATGGAATATAATGATAAGATGGTAATCTATGGACAGGATGTTGCCGATCCAAAGGGTGGCGTATTCACTGCAACAAGGGGATTATCAACCGATTTTGGCACAGAGAGAGTGTTTAATTCCCCCCTTGCAGAATCCAGTATCATTGGTACCGCAGTTGGAATGGCAGTAACAGGATACAAACCGGTTGTAGAAATCCAGTTTGGAGATTATATCTGGCCCGCAATGATGCAGCTTAGAAATGAAGTGGTCACAATGCGATACCGATCTAAGAATGCATGGAACTGCCCTTTTGTGATAAGGGTACCTGTTGGGGGCTATATTCATGGAGCCTTATGCCACAGCCAGTCCATCGATGGATATTTTATCCATATGCCAGGAATTTATATTGCCTATCCATCTACGGCACGGGATGCCAAAGGTTTATTGAAGATGGCCTGTCGGATGGATGATCCAATATTGTTTTTAGAACACAAGGGGTTATATCGTCAGGGATTTTCAGCCACGGAAGAACCAGATGAGAATTACCTATTACCCTTTGGAAAAGCACGGGTTGTGATGGAAGGTGATGAATTGACCGTGATTACATGGGGTGCAATGGTACAGAAAAGCTTGGATGCGATACGAGAATGTAATTTACCGAGTGGGTCAGTAGATGTGCTCGATCTGCGCACACTAAATCCCCTTGACATAGATTCTATTGAAATATCCCTAAGTAAGACGGGTAAAGTTATCCTGGTTTATGAAGATAACCTGACAAATGGTCCCGGTGCAGAAATTTCAGCCTTGATTGTGGACAAGTTTTTTGAGTTGCTGGATGGGCCGGTCCGCAGGGTAGCATCAAAAGATTGTCCGGTCCCATATAATTGGCATTTAGAAGAACAGGTCTTACCCCAGACCGCCGATATATCTGAAGCCATCATGGAATTATTGGAGTATTAGATGGTAGTAGATGTAATCATGCCAAAAATGGGTGAAAGTCTTACAGAAGGAACCATTTTGGAATGGTATAAGAAACCAGGTGAAACTATTAGTCAGGATGAAACGTTACTGGAGATCGGAACTGATAAAGTAGATTCTGAGATTCCTTCGCCCACAGCCGGTACAGTAGTGGAAATCTTGGCAGATGTTAATGCTGTAATAGAAGTTGGTGTTGTTATTGCCAGGATCGACACAGATGGAAGTACCCCAGTAAAGTCCAGACCAAAAGAAGAAACTAAAGATATAGAGAAAGATGAAGTATCATTAAGTCAGCAGAATTCTTTACCCTCTTCAAAGCGAGGAAATACCAAACAAAAAAGTAATAAAGGAGAATCCATTTTTACCCCAGTAGTTCTGAAGATCGCTACCCAGAAAAATCTGTCGTTAAGTGAATTGGATTCCATCCAAGGGACTGGCCGTAATGGGCGTATAACTAAAAAGGATCTACACGCCTACCTGGGAACACGGTCACCAGTGCCACCAACAACTATTGTAAAGCAAGAACTAATAAAGTCCGCTCCTACGGAAATAAAATCTGTTCCTGGTAAGAAGGAGGATATAGACCATATGCGTAAACTGATTGCTGGTCATATGCGCTATAGTCTTGATACATCGGCCCATGTTCATGTGATGAGTGAAGTGGATATGACATCAATTGTGGATTTTGTTACTGAGAATGAAAAATCATTTTTAGAAAAAGAAGGACTTAAATTAACCTATACACCATTCATTATTCTCGCTACGGTCCAGGCATTAAAGGTTTTCCCTGAAATGAATGCATCTTTGGAAAATGGTGATACAGTTATCTATCACAAACAGGTGAATATAGGTCTGGCTGTATCAGTGGATAATGGATTAATGGTTCCCACCCTTCTTCAGTGCGATGAGAAAAGTCTTCTGGGTCTGTGCAAGGATGTTAATGATATAGCGGTGCGCACTCGTAGCAAAAAGATCAGTCCAGATGAATTGCAGGGTTCTACATTTACTATAACGAACTTTGGTGTTTTTGGCGCAATCATAGGAACGCCGATAATTAATCAGCCCAATGTTGGTATTCTGGGAACGGGAGCTATTAAGAAGCAACCAGTAGTTGTGGAACGGGAATACACTGAATCCATTGCTATAAGAAGTATAATGATGCTCACTCTTGGTTTTGATCATCGCTTAATTGATGGTGCTGGAGGAGCTCGTTTCATTCAGGAAGTGAAAAACAATTTGGAGACCATGAAACTTGGAGGATTATTATAGTGTCCAAAATCTTATCCAGAGCAGCTAAACCAAAGGTACGGTTTCATATCAATGATGGCTACCGTTTTGTGAACGAAGTAGTTCGCGAAAATAAACTAAATACTGTCTGTGAAGAAGCTCGTTGCCCAAATATCTATGAATGCTGGAACCGAGGAACCGCTACTATTATGATTCTGGGTGATGTGTGTACACGGGCCTGTGGGTTTTGCTCGGTCAAGACAGGTAAACTAAAATGGGATGATCCTCTGGAACCAATTCGGACCGCTATTGCAATAAAAAAAATGCAGTTGCGCCATGTGGTTATCACATCAGTTGATAGAGATGACCTAAAAGATGATTACGGCTCATCTATTTGGGGGGAAACAATAAATCAGATTCGTGAACATGTCCCGGGTTGTACCGTAGAAGTTCTAACGCCTGATTTCAAGGGGTATAGACCGGCCTTGGAAAGAGTCTTTAATACTAGACCGGATATTTTTAGCCATAATGTAGAGTGCGTAGAACGTATCAGCCGCAAAGTACGAAGCCAGGCGAACTGGGAGAGAAGTATAGACATACTGAGGCAATCTGCGGAGTTTGGCCTGTACACAAAGACTGGAATCATGGTAGGGCTTGGCGAAAATTTTGATGAGGTGGTAAATACAATGCAGGAAATAAAAAAATCTGGAGTATCTATCTTTACTATTGGACAGTATTTACAGCCCACCAAAGAAAACCTTCCAGTTCAGCGCTACGTGTCAAATGATGAATTTGAAACCTATAAACGAATTGGACTTCACTTGGGTTTTGATATTGTTGAATCGGGACCGTTAGTACGTAGCTCTTATCATGCTGATGAACAGGCCCGTCTGGCCTTGGATTAGATATTGAACCCTAAAAACTTGATTATCGGTTTTACTCTGATGGTGGGATGTATTTTGAGTTTTTATATAACCATGAGTGAGACAGACCGATTAAAGAATCCAGATAACAATATTACATCTACATCGATGAAAATCGCCAATCGTGGTGTAGAAAGAATCACACTGAAGGACGGGTACAGTAGGATTGGCAATTTGCAGGGGGTTGTACCTGACGCTTGGATGCGGGAAAACCCGTCAAACTCTATGCGCTTGGCTCAGTTTAATATTTCAGATAAATCCAAAAGATGCGAATTAATAGTATTTTCTGGCATTGGTGGTAGCGTTGATGCTAATCTGAACCGTTGGTTGGGTCAGTTCTTAGATTCTGATAAAAAAAGAATGACTGATTATTCAACTGTTAGAAATGAGAAAATACATGAACTAGAAATCACCTTTGCCTATACAGCAGGAATATATCTTAAATCTGGGATGGGCAATCGTGGTCCCACCGTTGAAAAACCAAATTATGGTTTGTTAGCAGCAATCGTAAGAGCTACGAATGAAACCTATTATTTCAAATGTACTGGCCCAAAGAAGACACTGGACAATTACATAAATTCGTTTGAAACTTTCATCCGTTCTTTAGAGTTACTTTAGAAAGTCCGCCATTTTAACATACAAACAATTCTTAAAAGGTCTAATATTCATTGGAACTGGTATGGCATGATGCTTGTTTATATTAATCTAAAAACAACTAATTAAAGGTTAATTATGTCAGATCAATTGTCAGAAAAAGATATCGAAAACATTTCCTTGGAAGGGACGGAGCAATATCCTGTAATGCCATTACGAAATACGGTCTTGTTCCCCCAGCAGGTAATACCTATCTATATTGGTAGGGAAAAATCCCTGAAATTGATTGCTGAACTAGACCAAAAAAAGAAGTATATCATTGTTGTCGCTCAGGAAGATGGTTCTATCGAGGACCCTGAACCAGAGGACCTCTATGTTTACGGAACTTTAGCAACTGTATTGAAAGTTTTTGACATGCCCGATAATAGTAAGTCAGCGATAGTTCAGGGCATTTCCAGAGTTAAAATACTAGACTATTTGGATACAGATCCTTACTTCAGAGCAGCGGTCCAGCCGGTAAGTGATGATCCAATAAAGGATGAAATAGAGTTAGAAGCTATGGCCAAACATCTTCGACAAGCTTTTAAAGAATTGATTAAGGTTGCACCTAATCTTACTGAAGAACATACTGGTATGCTCACTAATATTCAAAAAGCAAATAGGTTGGTAGATAGGACCATCTCCCTGATGACTCTGCCAAATCAGGAAAAGCAGGGAGTCCTGGAAGAATTGAACATTAAAAAACGAATGGAAAAAGCCATAAATATTATTTCCCGGGAGACCCAACGCATTAAATTAGGTGAAGAGATTCAAACAGAGGTCCATGATGAAATTGCTAAGACTCAACGGGAATATTATCTACGAGAGCAAGTGAAGGCAATCCAGAAGGAACTGGGGGAAGATGAAGGGACAATCGAGCTAAAAGAGCTTGAAACACGAATTCAAGAAGCAAAAATGTCGGAAGAAGCTGATAAAGTGGCCATGAAAGAGTTGGACCGACTTATGCGAATCCCTACCCAATCGCCAGAATATAATGTATCTCGTACCTATATTGAGTGGCTTTCAGACCTGCCTTGGAGCAAATCATCAAAAGATCGCATCAATATTAAAAAAGCACTGAAAATATTGGACCAAGACCATTATGGTCTCGAAAAGGTTAAAGAACGCATCATTGAATACTTGGCAGTTCGAAATTTGAAACAAAAGCGTAATCCAGATAGCAGTGTTCGTGGTCCCATATTATGCTTTGGTGGTCCCCCAGGCGTCGGTAAAACTTCTCTGGGAAAATCCATTGCTAGAGCCATGGGTCGGAAATTTATTCGCCTGTCTCTTGGGGGAGTGCGGGATGAAGCAGAAATCCGAGGTCATCGACGGACCTATATTGGAGCACTCCCAGGTCGTATTATACAGTCTATCAAAAAAGCTGGCACCAATAATCCAGTTTTTATGTTGGACGAAGTAGATAAACTAGGTGCTGATTTTCGTGGTGATCCCTCCTCAGCTTTACTAGAAGTTTTGGACCCAGAACAAAATCACTCCTTTAGTGACCACTATCTAGAAGTTAATTTTGATTTGAGTAAAGTAATGTTCATTGCCACTGCAAACTATCAAGATGCCATTCCTCCAGCCCTTCGCGACCGAATGGAAATTTTAGAGTTCTCTGGTTATATCGAAGATGAGAAAGTACAGATTGCCAAGCGTCATCTAGTACCTAAACAGGTAGAAGAAAATGGTCTGATAAAGGGTGAAGCCATGCTTGATATGAATGCAATCAAAGAGTTAATCAGTGCTTATACAAGGGAAGCGGGCGTACGTCAACTGGAAAGGGAAATTGCCAATGTAATGCGAAAAGTTGCTCGGGCATTGGTTGAAACCAAGTCCAAGAGTATAAAAATAACTAAGGCCAAGGTACATAAATTATTAGGAGCATCCCGATTTCATTCGGAATTAGCTGAGCGTGCCACCAAACCGGGTGTGGTAACTGGGTTGGCTTGGACTGCCGCTGGTGGCGATATTTTATTTATTGAATCCACACGGATGAAAGGTAAGGGGAAATTAACTCTAACTGGTCAGTTAGGTGATGTGATGAAGGAGTCTGCTACTGCCGGTCTTGCATATGTTCGTGCTCAGGCTGATGATTTTG
>DCMX01000017.1:0-2443 GCA_002321855.1 Fidelibacterota bacterium UBA1611
CCATATACACACGCATTTCATCATTTCTTTTATAAATGATTTTTTGTCCTTTACTCATTAAGCGACCCCAGCCACCTTGGCCAAAAACTTCATTCATTCTAGAAGCATTACTTGGGCCACTTGAAGCCATATCAGCCCAGCTATTTAAGCTGTAGAACTGTGCATATGTATGCATTTTACCACCATGGACTAACTGACCAACAGTAAATGAATCATCACTGTTTGTTTTTTCATGTGCTTCTTTAATCTGCATCCTAAGGTCTCTATATTCACCATCCATGAGTGGATTTAAATGAGTAAAACTGACTCTCGTTAATTTTGATGGCTTGCTTGATGTATTTCGATTGTAACTAAAATCATCTCGACGAGACCAATACATAGGCCCTACCCTATCGCCAATATAAGGACCAAATACTTTAGCTCCATGAGCTGCATGAGCTTTCGAATTATGATCAGCTTCATACTTATCCACTTCTGCCCAAGTAAAAGGACCTGATGAACGGACATACCAACCTGCTTTATCGCCCGAGACTACTTCATGAGTTCTGACTTTAGAAACTCCTTTGCTATGAAATTTATTAGTATGCTCTTTCATACCAGCTAAAAACTGGCCTTTTTGACCTGCTTTTGCTTTAAGATATATCACACGATATATATTTGCACTCTCTTGAGCAACCAATGTTACACAAGTGAGTAAAAGAATAATAATTCCTATAATTCGCTTAATCATTTCTTACCTCCTTATCTATTTTTTAAAAGTAATCTCTCTCATCAATTTCTGATCTAAAATCGTTCTCATTTTAGGAAAAGTTCCTGTGATTTGATTAGTTTTATCTCTTGAAATAACTTCTCGGGTCTTTTCTTGCGCTTTTTCCCATTTTTTATTGTTCTTAGGATTGCTATCAAGAATGGCCAAGTTTTTATACTTAATCATTAGTAATAAATCAAAATCACCATCATATTGATTAATACTTCTAAAAATATGGTATTCTTCGATTAAACCATCAGCTAGAAGAACTTCCATATTATTGCCCCAAGTTTTTTTCATTTGATTAAGATATTGAGGGTCAACATTAGGCTCTAAGTCAATTGTTGAGATTTGATAGACACTTTCGCCTACAGTCCAAGTTTCACCAGCTTGAGCAAAAAGAGCAGTGAAACAAAATAATGAAATTAGTGTTATTTTTTTTATCATGATTTTTTCCTTTCTTAATTAGATTGGGTTGTCATTTCAGGGATTACTTTAAGAATCTCAGACTCTGACTTTGTAAAACTATCGTACCAATCTTTAACTGCTTGATTAAAAACTTCTTCTCCATATACTTTAACCCATCTTTCTTTAATTGTAGGAGATGGTACAGCCATATCAGCCATGCTATCCATTCTAGATATAACCAGTAAGATTCCATCTTGCTCTCCACCTGAGATTTGGCTGTAAACCCCAGTACTTCCTTTAAACCTTACTCTACGATTGGCATCCGCACCTTTACGTAATATTTCTAACATTGTTCCACGTTGACCTGGCTTCGTATAGTATGATACTGCTTCCCACATAGGTGCAGAACGATCATTATAACTAGCCTCTAACCTTTTTTCAAAAAATGCCATGCCGCTCTGTTCTTCAACATGTTTATCTACAATCTTTTTCCATTCATTATTATGAGATTTAATACTTTTACGATCTGCATAATCCTTCCAATAATGATTAGAAGTACCCATAAAGTATTGTCCTGATCTAGGTCCACTCATTACAATAGCTGCAAATGTAGGCCATTGGTCAGGACCATGCCATTCTGCAACATGACTCGATACTGCTTTTTCAAAGGAAGCTTCTTTACCTTTATATATTTTACTATATCCACCACTTGCAACAATTGGATCTGCCTGTGCAACTAATGCCGTACATGTGATTAAGGGGATTAAAATCCCTACAATTCGTTTTATCATTTTTTTCTCCTTCTGGTTTAATTAATTTATTCTAATTTGTACTGGCTTGGCTCGTACCTGATCCACCCGAAATTGGAGACCAATGTGAAGCACGGATTTTCCATCCATCGCCCTCTTTGACGTACGCTTGTGTAACGCGTGTCATATAATGACTGACTGCTGGTGACCCCTTCGGTTTCATGGATCCTTCTGAATAATACATGGCAACAGCCGCTTTTCCCGGTACCAACACGATGACTTCAATATGTTTTATGGACATATTGACTTTCTCGTAAGATTCTGGTCTTCCTGATGGACTAATTTCATGTATTAGACCACCACTGGACCAAAACTCTAGAGCACCTTTTGTAGAGTATTCTTGCATTGCTTTTTTATTTTTATTCAGATATGCGTTACCCTTCATTATTTGCTCTATGATTTCCTCTTTATCACCAGCCATCAATGTCACCGGTATTGCGATACTCAAAACAATTAATGTCATTATGATTTTTTTCAT
>DCMX01000017.1:2781-3677 GCA_002321855.1 Fidelibacterota bacterium UBA1611
TTTATTTCCTTTTGATTATTTCTTCTTACTGAGTTTTCCACTCACTTGGGTTAATAGGAAGGTTAGGGCTGCTACCACAATAATTGTGAGTGAAATTGAGCTTTGGAAAGATAGGCAGCCCCAACTGATACGTTTTTATCTCTTTGCGAGTTTAACCCAATTAGTGTGAAGGGCAATATCTCTATGCCCCAAATTGTGCTCCCGGTCAATATATTTATTTCGTTTTTCAAAGAATGCCTTACGTTTTTCTTCATCCGGCCAGGATTTTTGTATTGTTTCACTATTTATACCTACAGCATCGGCATCGACGATATTGGCGAATTCCGTAACAATTACATATGGAATCGTACCACCACCCAAGCTACCTGTCCAATAATGTCTCATCTCTCTGCGACTTAATATTTTATCGTTTCTCATGATCACCTTTTTGTGGTATTCGTCAAAAAGGGCTTCTCGCTCTTCCACTGTACCGCCTTCCACTTTGCTCATCGGTTTCAGGTACCATTCTACAACAGTAACAACGTTATCTTCTGTAGTCCTTTTATTATTGCGCTTGACCCTGCTGGTCACCAATTCTCGCACGGCTAGATCTGTATGTTTGGATTCCCAGTATCTTCCGTACTTCTTATTAAATGCTTTTCGCTTTTCTTCATTGGGCCACGACTTTTTCCGCATATCGGCCAGTCCAACCGTACTTTTATCTGCATCGGCGATAGATTTCCATTCTGCAATCTGAACCACTTCGTTCAATGATCCGGAATGGCGGTGACCTAATACTAACAAACTAACCAGGTATTTATCGGCACGATTCATTTTGGTAAATTCTTCTTCCGCCAGTTCAAAGAACTCATCCCAGGATCCGTCTTCAACATAATTCATATAGTACATCGATGTTG
>DCMX01000175.1 GCA_002321855.1 Fidelibacterota bacterium UBA1611
ATTGATCAAGCCTAATGATCTATCAAATGAATAATCATAGAAGAAAAATGGAGATAAATCCATATTTGCCCAAAGGTCGAATTGAGTATGGAAATTGCCATCAAGCGCGTAGGGTTCATCTGATAAAGAAGCATAGTTTCCCCCAAGGAAAGTTGAAAATTCGGTATCCTGCAAACTCCCCCAATCTCCAATGAGGCTGAAACTATATTCTGCTCCAGTAGCAATATGATCAGTATTTCCTCTTTCTTGATCGAACATGATATAAAGGTTATGCGAACTTTCGGTTGCACTTTCTTCCTCAGAAGATATACTATCTTCATCTGTTACACTTTGACCAATTATAAAAGTGGTCATTATGACCAAGACGGATACCCAGTATAATGTGTTGCGATTCATTTTATTATCCTACGAAATATATGCTCGTATTATAGGCGGAATATAGATGACGAAGAAAGATATAAATACCACGCATAATGATATATATATAAAAATAAAAGGGCGCATTACTGCGCCCTTTTATTTTTATAAGAAAAGGAAAAAGTTATTTAGATCCGAAAAGTTTACTGAAAAACTTTCCTTTCTTTTTCTTGCCTTTTTCTTTCTTCAGGCCCTTCTTCTTTTTCTTCTTTTTGATCTCTGCACTTGCAACTTGATCACCATCACAGTTAACAGATTTCACCAGGCAAACTTCTTGATCAGTTTTAACAACTGTTGAGTTCGCAGGTGCAATCGCTACTATACCGATAACCACAAGTAATGAGATCATCATTTTGAACATACGCGTCATGGTTGACTCCTTGACATTACGGTTCTTTGTTTAGTCGACTAATAAGACCATCAATCATATTGACCGGTCTGCTCCAATTTATTTTCATAACTAAAGAATAGTCAAGATAATTAATATAATTTTAATATTATGTGCCATGTATCACGAAATATAAATAAAATGCATTTTTTAATTTCTATGTTCTCATATTAATATTCCGATTCTTTTAATGGAACATTTTACAATTTTCATCATTCTCATCATTGAAACCTAAGGGGATATAGTTTTTGATCAGTGTAAAAAATCTTTCAAAGACGTTCGGTTCGGTTCGTGCCGTAAGGTCCATTTCCTTCGATCTGCATGATGGAGAAATTGTTGGATTCCTGGGTGCAAATGGTGCAGGCAAGAGTACAACATTGAAGATCATGACCGGGTATATCTCTCCAACTGCTGGTAATGTATTCTTCAATGACTACAATATTCAAGACCATTCATTGAAGATCCAGAAGGATATTGGATATCTTCCAGAAGTAAACCCTCTTTACACTGAAATGAAAGTGTATGATTATCTACAATTCAATGCAGAGATCAGAAATATTAAAGGGCAGAATTTCAAGAATGCTTTTCAGAAAGTAGTGGATGAATGTGGTCTGGCAGAAGTGGTTCACCGTACTATAGGAAATTGCTCAAAGGGTTTTCGCCAGAGAATTGGATTAGCTGCTGCTATGATACATGATCCAAAAATTTTGATCTTGGATGAACCTGTATCCGGTCTTGATCCAAATCAAATTGTTGAGATCCGTAAGTTGATAAAAGAATTGGGAAAAGAAAAGATAGTTATCATGTCATCGCATATTTTACAAGAGATCCAGGCCACAGTGGATCGTATCATAATTATAAATAATGGTAAGATCGCAGCGGATGGGACCAGTGATGAACTATTGACTGATGCTTCAGGGAAAACACGGTTGACCATGGAAGTAGACAATGCTGAAGAAAATACCATACAGGATATGAAGGCAACTATTCCTGCTATTTCGATTAGGTCGATCACCAAAAATAATGGATCGAAGATCATTGATCTCGAATACCCAAAAGCCAATGACCCTCGTCCAGATATTTTTAATTATGCTGTTAAGAACAACTGGATCATTTTAGAAATGGTTCCATCTAAACAAAATCTCGAAGAGATATTCAGGAATCTGACCAAGAATGGAGACTCAACTGTTGAATAATACACTTGTGATATTTCGTCGAGAATTAAGATCATTCTTTGATAGTCCTATGGCTTACGTATTCCTTGTCGTTTTTGCTGTCGTCAATGGATATTTTTTTACGAACACGTTCTTTCTCTATGGTCAATCTGATATGCGCGCTCTTTTTGGTATTGTCCCGTTGGTCTATCTATTTTTCATACCCGGTGTTATGATGGGTCTTATATCAAGAGAAAAAGGACTTGGAACTATTGAGATCATATCGACGCTTCCAATTAATGACCGTGATATTGTCATAGGTAAGTATTTGGCAGGGTTTGTTCTGATACTTATAGCACTATTCACCACTTCATTACACTACATTACCCTTATTTCTGTGGGCACTGAGATCGATCATGGAGCAGTTTTCACAGGCTACCTAGGTCTCGCACTTGTTGGAGGAGTGTATGCTTCCATTGGATTATTTGCCAGTTCGCTAACTGACAATCAAGTGGTTTCCTTCATTGTTGGTATTGCGATCATTTTTGTTTTCTGGTTAATGGATAAAATGTTACTATTTGTTCATCCAGCTTTAGCGGGAATCGTGCAATATATCAGTGTGGAATTTCATCTATCGAATATTTCTAGGGGTGTGATAGATACCAGGAACATTATTTATTTTGGTTCTGTTATAGGATTTTTTCTTTTTCTTACCACTCG
>DCMX01000151.1:0-481 GCA_002321855.1 Fidelibacterota bacterium UBA1611
GTTTTTCATGGTGCCTTGGATCCCCATACACCTGTAGCGTCAGGTTGGCTAAGAGCCTCTCATCGCAGAATTGATACTGATCGTTCCGAAGAGTGGGCTCCATTCCATTCCCATAATGTGGAAGAACCGCTTGAACCCGGTCAAGTTTATGAACTCGACATTGAAATTCATGCTTCGGGCATGGTCATCCCTAAAGGGTATAGGTTTGCCTTATCAATACGGGGACGGGATTACGTCTATCCAGGGGAGCCTGATGCAGGCCTATCAAATATGAAAAACCAATTCACTGGTGTTGGGCCATTCCTGCACGATGATCCTGATAACCGGCCAGCGGGGATTTTTAAAAATAATGTGACGGTACATATCGGGCCGGACCGTGCAGGCTACTTACTGTTACCTATAATACCGCCGAAGTCCTGAGATCACAGCAACGAGATAATAATAAAAAGTAAAATATTTGGTGCGTATGCAGATTGGATAG
>DCMX01000151.1:825-1454 GCA_002321855.1 Fidelibacterota bacterium UBA1611
CGGTGTGAAGATCTCTATGATCATAGGACCAACTGTCTCTTCGTTTTTCGAATCAGCCACCGTAAGATTGCTCTGGCATTTATGATGCCATATTGCACTCTCTATTAGGTGCGTTCTAACAACCATCTTGTTGTTTTTGTTGCCTAAGGTCTCACAATGTCTTGAAACGCTACCTTAAAAGGATATGGTAAAGCTTACTAGTATTTGTGGTTGGTTCACACATTAGGTTTCAAATTCCCACATCTATTAGAATTTTGATATGTTTCCGGAGATCACGTTTGGAGGAAAATCATGCACAAACGGCTTTTGTTATCGATAATTGCTGCTTTTGCGGCTTTATGGGGAGTTACTGTTGAAGCTAAGACTATCAAAGTTGGCTTTTCAATGTCAAAGACGGGTATTTTTGCAGCTGCGGCAGGCTCTCAACTCAACACCTATAAGATGTGGAGCGAACAGGTTAATGCCAGAGGTGGACTTAAGTTTGATGGTAAAAAATATCCCGTCAAACTAGTATTTTATGATGATCAGTCCAATACCGGTAAAGCTGTACAGATTTACGAAAAACTCATTACAGACGATAAGGTGGATTTACTTCTTGCTCCTTGGGGCACCGCACTCCATGTAGCTAT
>DCMX01000151.1:1803-2950 GCA_002321855.1 Fidelibacterota bacterium UBA1611
GTTGGTGTACTTGAAAGATACAAGTTTCCAATGGTAGGAAATACAGCTGCTTCAGTCCTATTGCGTGAAGTTAAGGCGGGAAACATCTGGTTCCCAACATCGTCTTTTCCTGATACACAAAGTGTGGCAGTTGCAGAAATACTTAAAAATCAGGGTGTCAAATCGGTATCCCTTATAACTAATCAACTGCAATATACCCAGGAAAATAAAAAATTCATTATACCGGAGTTAAAAAAAGCAGGGATCAAGCTTTTAGTTAATGAAGATTATCCCCCTGATGTTAAAGACATGACTGCCCTTTTGACGAAAGTAAAAAGTGCGAATGCAGATGCTGTCTTGGCGTATACTTATCCAGGAGACTCAGTGTTATATGCAAAAGGAGCTCGTGAGGTCGGACTCAATGCAAAAACACAAGTAGTATTGTTGGGACCACAATATGGATTTTTTCTAGGAATATTTGGTGCCGCCGCTAATGGACTGATCACAATGGGCCATTGGACACCTTTCAGGAAAGATTGGCCCAAAGCAAAAAAATACTGGGATGACTATTCAGCGAGATGGAAGGGTCCCCCGGATACACTTGATGCACCGATGACACAAATGTCTCTTGAAATACTTGAGCAGGCGGTAGCGCAGTCGGGGTTAGATCGGGATAAGTTGAGAAAAACTATTTCTTCAAAAACTTTTCAAACTGTTAATGGCCCCGTCCGTTTTGAAGGCGTCATGAACGTACTTCTCCCAGCTATGATGTCGCAAATACAGGATGGAAAAACGCATATCATTTGGCCACCTAAACAGGCGACAGCAAAGATAATTCCAAAGCCAGCTTGGAAGTAATAATAACGATCTAATTGGTTGTTTTTGGGAGTCACCCTCAGGTTTCGAATTATTTGAGGGTGGCTTCCACTTTTTTGAGGACGCTTGATGAGTGATTTATTGAGTGGTCAACTATTAATTTCTACACTTGTACTAGGCGCTGTCTACGGATTGATAGCTCTGGGTCTAAATCTGATTTACGGCACAATGCGTTTGCTTAACGTCGCTCATGGTGAAGTGCTGATGTTGGGCGGATATTTTGCGTATTGGATGTTTACTCTTACAGGCATTGGACCAATTTATTCCATGCTAATAGCATTCGTCCTTGCTG
>DCMX01000220.1 GCA_002321855.1 Fidelibacterota bacterium UBA1611
CCTTTTGGGCTGCCATCATTATGGATCTGGCAATTGCTTTTTCTTATCTATGGGATCTTTGTTATGTGGTTCCTGGCCTTTTATATGGGATTATCAGAACCTATTGATATTGAGCGCATTAAAAAATATGCTCCAAAACCGGGATGATTTTTCTTTAAGAAGCTGTTTTAATCAAAGCTTGATCCAGATCAGTGATCAGGTCATCCACCGATTCGATCCCAACCGATAAACGTATCAGAGAATCGGTAATACCTGCTTTCACTCTCTCTGCTGGATCCATGCCAGAATGGGATGACAGTGCCGGCCGTGTGATAAGAGTTTCAACCCCTCCCAGACTTGGAGCATTGATAGCTATATCTAATTGATCCATGAATTTAATGGATCGGGTCTTGCCTCCGACCACTTCAAAGCTTACCATTGCACTAAAACCGGAGAGATATTTCTTTGCTCTTTCATAGCTGTTGTTAGACACTAATCCTGGATAATTCACGCTCAGGATCTCTGGATGGTTTTCCAAAAATAAAGCGATCTGACCTGCATTTTTAGATTGCCGGATCATTCTCAGTTCCAATGTCTTTATCGCTCTATGTAGTAAAAAACATGCACCAGGGTTTAAAGACCCGCCGAAATGATTCATTCGGGAAGTAATTATTTTTATGAATTCATCTGAGCCAATAACAGCCCCGGCGACAATATCTGAGTGTCCATTGATGTATTTAGTGCAGGAATGAAGTGAAATGTCAAAACCAAGTTCAGCAGGTGAGAACAGAACAGGGCTGGCGAATGTATTATCTATCATGGATATCAAATTATTTTCTTTAGCAAAATCAACAATAGCACCAAGCTCCGGCACATCAAGCATTGGGTTTGTGATGGTTTCAGCATAAATGACCTTGGTATTTGGTTTTAACATCATGCTCCAACCAGATGGATCTGTGGTATCGATCAGATCAAAAGTAATACCATACCTGGGGAGATCTTCTAAAATAAAACTTGCTGTTCCCCCGTATAAAGACTTATGGCTCAATAGATGATCCCCCTGTTTGAGAAATGTTAGAAGGGTAGCAGTAATGGCGCTCATTCCGCTGGAAGTGACCAATGCCGATTCTGCACACTCGATCGCCGCAAGTTTTTTCTGGATAGCTTTGTGGTTTGGTGTATTGTTGAGCCTGATATATCGTATATCATCGTATTGTTCTTCTCCACTGTATTCGTAGGTTGAACTCTGGAATATGGGCATACTGACGGCCCCTTCTATCCTTGGATCGGGCTCACCAGCGTGAACCAGTTTTGTGGTAAAACCAAATGAATTTTTTGACATGGTCGGTCTCCGGGAATTTTAATTCTTGATTATTTGAAATGTTTTTCTGCTACAATTTATTCATTGTGATCAAATTCTTTTGCCTAATTTTATACCCGTGGAAAAACAAACTGTTCTAATTACTGGCGCTGCTGGCTATATCTGTTCTTGGATAGTCAAAAAATTCCTGGAAGAGGGATTTTCTGTCCGAGCAACAGTCCGCGACCTGGAAGATTTGGATAAGATTCAGCACCTGAATGATCTTAAAAGTACGAACGAAGCAGACCTCGAACTTTTTAAAGCTGATCTACTGGATGATGGTAGTTTTGATGAACCAGCAAAGGGGTGTGATATCCTGGTTCACACGGCGTCACCATTTATTGTTCAAAATATTAAAGACAGCCAAAAACAATTAGTGTTGCCCGCTATTGAAGGAACAAAAAATGTATTATCTGCTGCCAGTAAATCTGATTCATTAACACGGGTTGTGCTTACTTCCAGTGTAGCAGCAATAACCGGGGATAACTGCGAAACTGGTAGCGGAGAAAATGGGATATTTAATGAGTCGGATTGGAACACGAGCAGTAGCGAGGATTATAACCCCTATCAGTATTCCAAAACTATGGCAGAGAAGACAGCATGGAAAATGGCAGAGAATTCCCACTGGGACCTAATAGTCCTAAATCCCGGCTTTGTTCTAGGGCCATCTTTATCAACACGTATAGATGGAGCCAGTGTCGATATGATGCGATCGCTTCTCAATGGCAAATACCGTTTAGGAGTTCCAGATATATATCTTGCTTTTGTAGATGTACGAGATGTTGCACAAGCACATTTTTTGGCTGCGTTGGACCAGAACATTACCGGAAGGAATATACTTGTTTCGCATGTGGGGAATACGCCCATGGTGGCAGAAGTGTTGCGGTCAGAGTATGGCAGAACATACCCAATTCCTAAAAATATCATCCCCAAGTGGTTGGTTAAAATGACAGGATTCATATTTGGGCTAAAAAGAGATTATCTGGAAAGAAATGTAGGACATTCATTTAAGATAGATAACCGAAAGTCATTAGAAGAGGTAGGAATGACCTATCGACCCGTACGTGATACTATTTTGGATCACGCCGAACAATTGATATCCATGAAACTGATCTAAGTTTGAGAAAAATATTCTCAACGATTTTTTTTCTGGTTTATGGATGCAATAATAATAGCTTGGATTTGGAAGTTGTTTCTGGTAGTGAATTTCTCAACAATATGTCGAAAATTCACACAAGCAAGATAATCCTGGTCAACATTTGGTCTACCTGGTGCGAGCCGTGCATAGAAGAGTTTCCATATGTTGTGGGATTAGAAAAGAAGTATGATGCAAATGATCTTGATGTTATTTTTTTTAGCGTGGACTGGGATGAACAGAGCAAGGAAGCAAGATCTTTTTTAAAAGATCAACAGGTAATGGGAAAGCATTATCGCAAGCGGGAAGGGGATGATCAGTTATTCATAAACGCATTCAGTAAAGAATGGACCGGTGCGATACCCTTTACAGTACTCTATGATCAAAATGGAGAATTATTAGCCCAGTGGGAAGGAAAAAGATCAGAATCCTATTTTTATGCAAAGATTGATTCACTTTTAACATTATTTGGGAGTTAATATGAAAAAACCAGTTTTTATTATTCTATCATTTATGACAGTACTTTTTGCGAGAGAATTAAGTATAGGGAAAGTTATGCCTAAGGTGAATATCCCCATACCGGATGTGAACGGTGAGACTTTTACTTTAAAGAAGTTAATGGATAAGAATGGCCTGTTGGTCATATTCTCCTGCAATACCTGTCCATGGGTGATTCGCTGGCAGGACCGCTACAATCCTATAGCTGGGCTGTGTTCAGAGAATAATATAGGTTTTGTTGCAGTGAACTCTAATGCGAGACAACATAATGGGGTCGATAGCTACAAGGCAATGCAGGAACATGCGCAGGAATACAATTATAAATTTCCATATGTCATGGATAAAAGGGCAGAACTGGCCAATGCTTTTGGAGCAAAAAAAACCCCCCAAGTTTATTTGTTCAATAAGGATAATATACTAGTTTATCGAGGTGCTATTGATGACAATGCTGAGAATGCTGATAATGTAACAACATCCTATCTGGTGAATGCTGTGAATGCTGTTGCCATGGGCGAAGAAATAAAGGTAAAAAAGACAAAAGCTTTAGGCTGTTCAATAAAATTCTGAACACGTTACGTCTGATTTATTATATAGGTCATATAATTTTTAACAAAGACAAAAAAGGAAGGTATATATAAAAACGAAGATCTTTTCAGTATTCATAATTCCTGTGCATAGTAACAGGTTAGTCGTTATCCAGTGAAAGCGATGAGAATGAGATCAGAGATCTCATTATTTCTTCTTCCGCAAAACAAAGAAAAACAAAACAATCCAACCCTGATGAATATTCCAATAAAGGAGCCTTGGAATTCTGGTCCAGTGGCGGATTAATTCACGAAATAGGGACTAAAGATCGACCTAAGAAATATGATCTGATCAATGTATTTCCAAAGCAAATTAATGTTATCTCACTGGTACCAGGGGAGGCTGTGATTGCTATGTATTATTC
>DCMX01000224.1:0-798 GCA_002321855.1 Fidelibacterota bacterium UBA1611
TCCAAGGACGATATAATCATCTGTATCGGTCTGAATGCCAAAGCTCCCGGTTTCATTCTCACTATTCTCATAATCGTAATGCTGTATGAATGTAATATACTCTGGATCTATTGATTCGATATTACTGTATTCTTCAAGTCCCCAGTGATCAACGACCGAAGCTTGAAAATAGTATACCGTTTCATAATCATTGTCCAAGGATATGTAGTTATTTTCATTTATACCAGTCGTACTAAAGATAATTATTTTGTTATCCATGGATTCATCATGATCTTCGTAGAGATTATAGTGAGAAAAGTCACTGTCCGTTGCGATAGACCAGGTAATGGTAAGGTCCGGTCCAAATGCGTAGATGGGATCTAATACTGGTGCCACGGGTGGTTCATCAACTTCACTGCTCATGCCTACTCCAGTTGCGTGAAGGCCCCAATGGTCGCTCAATTTCACCCAGAACCAATTCTCATGAGTTGGATCGAATACATTCATGGAATAAGATGTTATGTACTGATCAGTAATTGTTGTTATTGAAGTTCTGTCACCGTTCTCGGTTTCTGAGTACAATAATTCATATGATAGAAAATCATTCGTAAGATTTCGACTGATCAATGATGATTGTATAGCCATGAACTGTTTGATCCTATCCAAATTAGGTGAATATTCTTCCCATATAACCATCATTGTATTATAGTCATATGCAACTGACGTGATATCAACAGGGTTTGGAGGAGGGGCAATTGTATTGGAAAGATAGTTACCTGTACTACTTTGGTTAAAAGTGTCATAAACTGTCACACGAAA
>DCMX01000224.1:1124-1273 GCA_002321855.1 Fidelibacterota bacterium UBA1611
GAAAATAATTCTCTTTTGTCGGGTCAAATTCTGATAGACCATAGGTAGTTTGTGATATTGAAGAAATAGTGGTAAGAATTTCAAAATTTGTAGTATCATCACTAATGTATAGGTCATATTTGAGGAAATCCGTATCAGGCGATTCGTCC
>DCMX01000224.1:1590-3665 GCA_002321855.1 Fidelibacterota bacterium UBA1611
ATCAGGCGATTCGTCCCATCTGATAAGCATTTCAGAGATATCGTATGTTATAGAATTAACATTTACAGCAATTGGTCTGGGATCCAAGGATGTCGTATATATCTCGCTCTGAGAGTAATATTCAAATGTATCAGTTACAATAATATAGAAATGGTTCAATACTAATGGGTCAGCTCCATTCATGAAATAGTGGGTTTCGGCTATTGTGTTTGTGAAATGTATATTCTCTCCATTATCCATCGTTTCTTCTAATGAATGAAAAAGTTCATAATTAGCAAAATCAGAAGCTTGTGACTGCTCCCAAATGATCTCAAACCCACCATTCTGGAATTCTGCTGAAATGATATTTATAGTATCAGGTGATGAAAGAGTATTGTCTACCACAGGTGTGACTACATCACTATCTGTACAATTGCCATCGCAATCACAGACCCGTACAAAGATCTCTGTCTGCCCATCAGGAAGGTCATTCGTATCAAAAAGTATATCACGATATCCACCATCATCTTCCCTACTAACATAATCTTCATCTTGGACTGTTCCGTTAACCCATAATTCTATTTTGCATATACCATCTGGATCGTGAGCATCGATCGTAATAATCACTTTTTCATTGCAAGTATCCCCATCCTGGGGAAATGTGATTATTCAGTAGCCTGGTTGATCTTCAACACGCCATTTACAGTTTTGACAAAGCAGTAGGATCATTATTGGGATGATAAATCTCATCAGCTTATTGATTCCTTTTATATTGTAAGACGATTTAATTATCATAATTGGTCTTTAAATTAAATGAGCGACTCAACCTCATACCTAAATGCAGGTTGCCATTGGGAGGATCGATCCCTACATCATCCATTAATGACCTTTCTGAAAGGTGGAGTGTGTTAGATAATTGAAGTTGCATTATGATAAATGGTGTGTAATAACCTATTCCTAATGCCCACCCTCCCACATTTTCCGTGGAACCATCTCGCTCGTTAATTAAAGGGAAATATTCACCAATAAATTTAATAGATTTACTGAAATTCCAGCTTCCGCCGATACCGAGGAACATCATGTCCCAAGGATGACCGAAGTTCGGATCGATCTCGGTGAATCTCCCTTCCTCATCTTTTTCGGTATCGACCTCACTTGTGTCAGCAATGTTTTTGTGTATATAAGTAGGTAATAGATGGATAGAAAATTTTGAGCTTAATTGTGGATCTATTATAAGCTGGTGGAAAAAACTAAGTTGATCAGAATCATCAAATTTGATGTCAATTTCTGTGTGCAGACCAAGATTCATATAATATATCAGTGTAAATGAATGCTTGTTCGAATCACTGATAAGGGGCAGGATATTTGTTTTTGCTGATATATCATAGGTACCAAGATGATTAGTGGAACTAACGCCGAGTGTTAAATATTTAGATAACCCATATTTGGCATCTAATCTGACCTGCGGTTCATCTCCTTCAATATTTGAACGATTATCTAATACAATTTCAAAGTTACCAGTTGGAAGAAGTGCTTGTGACTGGGCATTAACTAATTTCGTTGGTTCATAGGATGTATCTAAAGGTCCAAAGAGAATTGATGATAATGACTCCTGGCCATTAATCTTTGTCAGAGAAAAGAGCAAACATGATGTAAATATAAAATAATAATTATTCAAACTGTTGCACGTTCATATGATAAGTTTATTCATGTGCTGTTAAGAATATAATGCAAAAGGAAAGCTGATGCTTAATAAATTGAATACTCATTTATAATAATTGATTGTAGCGGAGGGCGGATTTGAACCGCCGACACATGGCTTATGAAGCCACTGCTCTAACCTCTGAGCTACTCCGCCAAGAATTTTATCGCAATATCAACAGCAAAAATTAGATTGTGACTCTAAAGAAAACCAATGGGAATTGGTTTGAAAAATCGTATTGGACACTGAATAGAAAAACGTAATTTTATTTAGAAATATTCCACAAACAAGGAGCATAATGACATGTATTCTTCAGTAGAAGATTTTATGACTATGGTACACGCAAAAAGTCCAGGCGAAATAGAATTTCATCAGGCAGTACACGAAGTCATTG
>DCMX01000224.1:4056-8463 GCA_002321855.1 Fidelibacterota bacterium UBA1611
TGATCGAGCCTGAGAGAGTTATCATGTTCAGGGTACCTTGGCGCAATGACAGGGGTGATGTTGAAGTGAACCGTGGTTATCGCGTGGAGTTCAATTCATCAATAGGTCCTTATAAAGGTGGTTTAAGGTTCCACCCATCAGTCAATCTGAGTATTTTGAAATTTCTGGGTTTTGAACAGGTTTTTAAGAATAGTCTAACAACACTGCCAATGGGTGGTGGCAAAGGTGGATCAGATTTCGATCCAAAAGGAAAAACTGTTAATGAAGTAATGAGTTTCTGCCAAAGCTTCATGACGGAGCTTTGTCGGCATATTGGTGCCGATACAGATGTGCCGGCAGGTGATATTGGTGTCGGTGGAAGAGAGATCGGTTATCTCTTTGGTCAATATAAACGAATTCGTAATGAATTTTCAGGTGTACTGACTGGCAAGGGATTAAACTGGGGCGGTTCATTGATACGTCCTGAAGCGACAGGTTATGGATGTGTTTATTTTGTGCAATCAATGTTGGAAAATTCGGATAATAGCTTAGAAGGAAAGACCGTGGCTGTATCAGGTTCTGGGAATGTTGCACAATTTGCGACAGAGAAAGCTACTCAATTAGGTGCGACAGTGGTGACACTATCGGATTCTTCTGGATCGATCTATGATCCTAAAGGCATTGATGATGAAAAATTAGCTTGGGTCATGGATCTGAAAAATAACCACAGAGGTCGTATAGAAGAATATGCCAATGAATTCGGGTGTGATTATTTTCAAGGTCATAGACCATGGGGAATCAAATGTGATGTTGCATTGCCCTGCGCAACACAAAATGAGATAAATGGTGACGATGCGAAGGGATTAGTGAAAAATGGTGTTATATCTGTTGCAGAAGGTGCTAATATGCCTTCAGAGCCTGATGCTGTTGATGTATTTCGCGATTCTGGAGTACTATTTGGCCCTGGAAAGGCAGCGAATGCTGGAGGAGTAGCCGTATCCGGATTAGAGATGAGCCAGAATAGTATGCGTATCAGTTGGACGAGTGATGAGGTAGATCAGAAATTACTTAGCATTATGAAAAGTATTCATGAAGCATGTGTTCAATATGGTAAGGAAGGTAGAAAGATCGATTATGTGAAGGGAGCAAACATTGCCGGTTTTATTAAGGTTGCTGATGCTATGATCGATCAAGGTGTTGTATAAAGCATACTTTATCAGTGAAACTTAATTTGTAACATTATCAAATAATTAAATTCCAGAGGACTCATCCTCATCCATTATTATTTTGGCCGGCACTTTGGGTTTAGTGATGGTGCCGCTACCAGATAAACCATCGATAGCTACCTTGAAGGGATTTTTAAATTGGTACCAGTCCACATATTCTCCCTTTTTCTTTAGACTTTGATCCTTCAACCAAGCATCATCAATAAAATCATCCTTTTTGTTATCAATGGTAAAATATCCAATATGAAGATTGGTCAAGTTTTGAAAAAAATGGCTACCGAATGATGGATCAACTGGCAATTCTTCATGACCAATTTCAATTATAACCTGTGCGTTTGTTATTTGGTTCCAACCAACAGGTATTCCTAACCATGGGTCAGCTGAACCCCATCTTCCTGGACCAGCAAGAATATATGAAGATTCGGTTTTGAATTCTTTATTTATTGATTCTATCTCAAGAGACATATTATGGGATTTTGATGAATCAAATGTAGTAGGACGCACAAAAACAAGATCATAGATATCGTTATATATTCCATTGCCCAAGGTTATTTGGCTTTGGCAGAAAATTTCTTGTTTGTTAACAGGCTCTAATTGAATTGACCTGAGCCCAGTTAAAACCATAGGTTTGATCTGTAAGAGGTATAACTCAGGTTTTTTTCTTTGATCAGGGAAAATATTTACTGCGAATTCTATTTCAATAGGGCAACCTAATGCTGCTTTTCCCATTGATAATAATTCATTAAGAATTTCAGTTAACGGTATAATGTTCCAATTCAATATTGGTGAGAATGTTACCACACGTGTTCCTTTATAAGATGTTGAGTCTCGTAGAATATTATCTTCAGATGAAATGACACTTCCTACCCATTTAAACACACCATCATCTTCTGCGCAGGAAAGTGAAAATAATTCCAGGTCTTTATTGGGAATATCAACTGATTCATTCATTGGTAAACCAAAAAAATGAGATTGTGAGTTCTGGATGGTTGATTTTATAGAGGAGAACTGAGGCAGGATTGATGGGTATTTTGGTGATATACTAAGACACTTACCACCATCTACAATCGTTCGGCCAAACCCCAAAGCGAGATAGGCCACACCTTCATCTCGTTTCATATATGATACGGGGTAATAATTTATACTTTTTAATACACCACTCATAGTTGGATAGAATCGAT
Source organism: Fidelibacterota bacterium UBA1611 (assembly GCA_002321855.1). Lineage (GTDB taxonomy): Bacteria > Fidelibacterota > Marinisomatia > Marinisomatales > UBA1611 > UBA1611. The sequence continues at coordinate 6,443 of DCMX01000224.1, forward strand.
TAGTCGAAAAGTTTTGTCCGACTATTTCCATGATCATGACAGCCATTTTCTCTTCTTCGGTTCTGTGTGCAGTATTATTTAAATGAGATTTAGCCTCACTATTAAATGTTGATGCAAAAACAAGTTTGATAGTTTTTCTCAATGCTTTTACACGATCAATCACTCTTGGCTGATTATTTGCTAACATAAATGTGGAGTATGCACCTGCGAGGGGTTGATATTGTGAATCTTCCAATAAACTTGATGACCTTATTGCTAATGGAAAGGTAGCATCCTCAAGAAATGATTCTAGCTTAAGTATGAGGTCCAAAGACAACCTGCTATCTATAAATAGTTTATTCAGTTTACTATCATTTTTTGTTTTCAAGGCTTTTTCCCATAGGTTGTTGTCTTTCATAAATTGATCAAATTCATCCGTACCAATAATTGCTGCCTGTGGAACACTTATTTTTATTTCCGGAAATGTTTCTTGAATTGTTGAAATTTTTATCATTTGTCGTGCGAAAGCAAGGCCTCTTGCTTTACCACCTAATGAACCACCACAAAGACGATAAAACCCGGCATCACCCTTTTTTCCTAGGCCACGAGTATAATCTACAATATGACCAAATTTTGGTTGATTATTAAGAAAACGCATTTGTTTGAGAAGTATTGACCTAACAACTTCACCGGATTCATATTGATTCACATCCAGAGGTCGCAGCCTGGATGCAAGGTTGAATTCAGATCTGGCAGCCAACCAATTAGAAAAATGATTGCTACGGCCATGAAAAAGAATTGATTCTATTTGGACCTCCTCAATTCCCTTGATTAATTCTTCAATATTTGTGGCTTTATAAATTTTCTGCCCATCTTCTAGCCTGAAAGTGAAATCACCAAAACCAAAATTTGTTATAATGAAGTCTCTCAAATCCTGAAGAAGCGTGCTAGAATTTTTATGGAGAAAATCTGCGCCTATAGCTTCTGCCATAGTGTGGTTAGCTAAATCAGTGGATTGAAGCATAACTGGCATGGAAGGATGTATCGATCGTACCCATTTAGCAAATTCTACACCTGCAGTAGGATTTTTTGTTCCATTCCGTGGGAATCTTACATCAGAAATAATTCCTACAATGTTATTACCATATTTAGTAACAAATTTTTCTGCTGTTTCATAATTGGGAGTGAGTAATACTTTTAGTCTTCCTCTTAAATGGAGTAGCCGCTGAGTATTATTCAGACTTTTATTCATCAAATTTTTTGTCAGATACATGATTTCTCTATAGATAAGAGGTAATAGAATAGAATACATACGCGGTGAATCCTCAATAATGATAATCGCGCGAATGTCTCCTTTGATGATATCTCGGTGTGCATTTTTCCTGTCCTCAACGTATTTAATGATTGCTGGGAATACAGAAGCATCCCCGGACCATATAAATACACGATCAATTGAATTTGGAGTAATTTGATTTGTTAACCGTTTTAATTCTGTTTCATCGAAAGCAAGGAGAATGACTGGCATTTTAGGATAAAGCTCCTTGATAGCCTTTCCTAATGAGATTGGATCCCGGTCTTCAATGCGTAGCATTACAATGACCAGGTCGAATGTTTTATCATTCAATATATGAATTGCATCAGCGGCGGTGGATGCTCTTGTCAAACGCGGTGCATAATTAAAATTCATACCTAAATATTCTGTGATGATTTGTTCTGTGAGCCGTCCATCTTCTTCTAATATAAACGCATCGTAAGGGCTAGCTACTAACAAGATTTCATTCACTCGATGGGACATTAGTTCATGAAAATAAAAATTACTCTTTTTATCTGTGGAGAATTCCATGACGTTAAAAGTTATACATTAAAGCGAGCAAAATAGAACTAACAAAAATTGAATGTTTCATTGATCTTTAGGATTGATTCAATATCAGTTTCATTAATAAAATAAATTTAGTATGAGATAAAATATTTTCACATTGTTCCTTGACAAATCTTTAACATTAATTTTCCAATAATAATTTTGTTTGTAATTGATAATTATA
>DCMX01000224.1:8862-10609 GCA_002321855.1 Fidelibacterota bacterium UBA1611
TTAGTGCAAATGATATAATCGTTGGAACTGATGCCAAACAATTAAATTAATATGATACGTACAGTTAAAGCTTTTGACCTAAAAGATCAGCGTATTTTGATGAGGGTAGATTTTAATGTGCCTTTTGACAATGGTTGCATTATGGATGAATTGAGGATCCATGCTACATTGCCTACAATTCGCTATTGTTTAGATGCTGGTGCTTCGGTCGTTCTTATGTCACATTTTGGACGACCTGGTGGGAAAGAGAACTCAGAACACAGCCTGATACCTATTGGTGAGGCTTTGGCTGGAATGCTGGAAATGCCTATCAAATTTTCGGATGATTGTATTTCGCAGGACGCTATTGACACTTCCATAGGATTAAAACCAGGGGAGATTCATTTACTTCAAAATCTTAGATTTCATCCTGGTGAAGTTCTAAATGACTCAGAATATTCGGAATTGCTATCACGTCATGGACGTGTCTTTATTAATGATGCATTTGCTACAATTCATAGAGCACACGCATCTAACGTTGGTGTAACAAAATATTTCAAGAATCGCGGAATTGGGTTTTTAATTGAAAAAGAGATAAATCAATTGGAACGTTTAATGAAAAAGCCTAAAAGACCACTGGTAGTTATATTGGGAGGTGCTAAAATTGGATCAAAACTTAAATTAATTGAACAATTATTAGATAAGACAGACACGATTTTATTGGCAGGAGGAATGGCATTTACATTTTTAAGTGCTACTGGCTCAACTATAGGAGGATCCCTTTTGGAAGAAACCATGCTCAGCATTGCGAAATCTGTATTAAATAATGCACATTCCAGAGGAATTAGATTAATATTACCTAAAGATGTATACTGTGGTAAAAGCACGGTCGATTCTAATCCAATAGGACCGATGGCAATAAATGAAATACCAAATGAAATGATGGGATTGGACATAGGTCCAAGGACAATAGAACTATTTACTAATGCTTTGAATGATGCCGAAACGGTCTTTTGGAATGGTCCGGTCGGAATGTATGAATTACCAGGATACGAAAGCGGTAGTAAACAGCTCGCCATATTATTAGCGAAAATGAAGGAAAAAGGGAAAACGGTAATTATTGGTGGTGGTGATACCGCTTCAGCAATAAATAAATTTGGTTTAAGCAACGAAATGTCTCATATATCAACTGGCGGTGGAGCATCCTTGGAAATATTGAGTGGAAATTCATTACCGGCATTACAAAGTTTAGAAATTTGAATATGGATTGCGCACGTATAGTCGTAGGTAATTGGAAAATGAATAAATTACCAAAAGAAGGCAGTTCTTTCGTCGAAGAATCAGTAAATTTGCTTTTGGATGTCGAAAGAGTGCAGGTTATTTTCTGCCCGCCTTTCACAGGGCTTCTTGGCATGAATTTAGAGCATCCTTTTTCATTGGGTTCTCAGAACTGTCATTGGGAGGGTCAGGGGTCTTTTACAGGTGAGATTTCTACCAGGATGCTAAAGGATTGCGGTGTAAGCTACGTGATTGTAGGACATTCTGAGCGTCGTCAAATATTTTTTGAAACGAATGATTGGATAAAATGGAAGATGGGTGCTGTTGTAGATGCTGGTTTGATTCCAATATTTTGTATCGGAGAAACGTTGGAACAAAGAAAATCAGGGCAAACAGATCAGGTTTTAGCGCAACAATTGCAAGATGGTTTTAAAATGGTGAACTCTTTTAAAAAAATGGTAATTGCTTATGAGCCAGTATGGGCAATCGG
>DCMX01000172.1:0-318 GCA_002321855.1 Fidelibacterota bacterium UBA1611
TTTTCCCTGCAAAAAGAATTCTAAAGTAAATGATAAAATATTAGTTATAAATCCATTTGTTACAGATGTAAACCCAGAAGTCATATTGACAAAATGATGGGAATTACTGGGTTCTCTAATCAAATGAATAATATGCGGCATCATCCCCAACATTATATCATCATGATGGGGTCCTGTATGGTAATATACCTGATTCGATTCATCTTTTATACCTCGCTGAACTTTTGCATGTATATTCTCTATAATCTCGGGCGCTGTACCTTCCCCCAACCCAGGAATAGTTTTACAAAGGGAATCATGTTCAAGATCATCGAGAGA
>DCMX01000172.1:348-2764 GCA_002321855.1 Fidelibacterota bacterium UBA1611
AATTCTAATGTACTTGATAATATATCAGTTATAAATCCATTTGTTACGGATGTAAAACCAGAAGTCATATTGGCAAAATGGTGGGAATTACTGGGTTCCCTAATCAGATGAATAATATGCGGCATCATCCCTAACATTATATCATCATGATGGGGTCCTGTATGGTAATATATTTCATTTGTTTCATTTTTTATTCCTCGCTGAACTTTTGCATGTACTTTCTCTATGATCTCCAGCGCTGTACCTTCCCCCAACCCAGGAATAGTTTTACAATAGGGATCATGTTCAAGATCATCGAGAGATAATTTTTTTCCGAAGATATTTTTTCTTTTCGCCAGTCGTAGAAGTGCTCTTTGTTTCTTTGCATCATCCCAATTCGAGTTTTCCCAATAATGTTTTTCAGTATCCTCAAGCAATTTTGCTGCACCATGAGTCAGGTAAAATCTGCTATTTTCACATCGCTGTAAAACCGTAGCTGGATATTTTACATCAGGCAAATTTTCCAGTGAATATTTCACAATGGATGCTTTCGCTTCCCCCGCAGCCGTAATGATCGCAACTGCATCATCTTTGAAAGTAATGGATGCTAATCCAATAGTGATCACAAGACGGTTCTTGCTGATCTCGATACCGCCTAAGTCTGTTGCTGCTGCGGCTTGTGTTTCAAAGTTTGTTTCCATGAGCCGTGTGGTAGAATTATGATCTGATCCGCGAACATTAAACGCAATATGACCATCGGGACCTATACCGCCCAGGAAGAAACCTATTCCACCCATATTTCGTATCTTTTCCTCGTATTCAGTACACCACTGATCAATCAAATAAATGGAACTCTGCTGCATTTTTTCCAATTCAGATTTTGGATCCCTGTAGCGCAGAGTCAAGTCAATCGTGCTATTTGGAAAAATATCTTTCCATTGTTTTGCATCGACCAATGGTATTTCTGCACAATTGATCAACAACGCATTTTCCCGTGATATTCCAAAACCAGATAAATAAAAATTATTCACATAATTAAAGAAACTGTTATGTTGTGAAGGGTCCATGGGATAAAACTCATCAATTTGCACAAATTTGAGCCGGGACAGATCAGGCTTTTGATCTATATCCAATCCATTTTCTTTTCTGAGATAAATAAGATCTTTGTCATCCCAATTACTGAGAAAATTATGAGTCCATTTGATAAAATATTCGGGAGTTTTACCTGTTGGTAAACTAATGACACCTTCCGGGTTCTTAGACACCCATTCTAGAAATCGTAAGGATGTTAAAAACCCAAGATCCGGGAAATTATCAACAAGGATATAGGGAATTTTGGTTGTCTGTTTTTGAATGTATTGTCGTTGAAAAAATCGTTTTTCAACAGGTGACCAATTATTTTTTGTCATAAAATATTCTTTACTTTAATTATATCGGATTAATTTTATAAAACATAATACCATCAAATCTTGGATCTCCATCATTAAATAAATACGACAAAAAATCTACATTTACAGTTCTATTATATTCTGATGATGCATGAATCAAATTTGTTTGATCAATCAAATACCCTTCGTGGGCAATCACAATTCCCATTTTAAAATAACTTTTTTTTACGAAGGCTACACCACTAACAGCGGGCAAATTCAGCAATATGTTTTCCGTAATATTGACTGTTGGAATAAATTGAATTGTTTCATTCGATGACCAATTTAGATCTAAAAATTCCGATCCATCCTGTTTTTTGTTCAATTCAATTTCAACTTTCTCTAATTCATTTTCGGAGGCGACCGTGGAAGTAATATCCACCGTCCGTTCATGATGTAAAAGCCGATCACTGGTATAATGCCATCGGGATTTGTAAGTCGGTCTCTTCTCCCCTTTTTCATCCATTTTATAATGAATATCCACCATGGCATCCCGGGCGTTCTGCCACGTATAACTTTCTGCAAAAGCAATCGTGGTTAAAACATGGACAGTACAATCGGAAGAATCAGTCCGGAGCAGCGGATCTGTATCTATTCCCGATTCTTCCCCGAGACAAAATAAACCGTAGGGCGTCCCAACCCGCCAGAGGTTCAATGCTNNCAAATTCAGCAATATGTTTTCCGTTATCTTGACTGTTGGAATAAATTTAATTGTCTCATTCGATGACCAATTTAGATCTAAAAATTCCGATCCATCCTGTTTTTTATTGAGTTCAATTTCAACTTTTTCCAAATCGTTTTCATGTGCAACAGATGACGTAATATCCACCGTTCGATCATGGTGCAAGAGCCTATCTGATGTATAATGCCATCGAGAAATGTAAGTAGGCTTTTTTTCTCCATTTTCATCCATTTTATAATGAATATCCACCATAGCATCCCGTGCATTTTGCCAGGTAAAACTTTCAGCAAAGGCTAGGGTGGTCAATACATGAACAGTACAATCGGAT
>DCMX01000020.1 GCA_002321855.1 Fidelibacterota bacterium UBA1611
ATCGTTGATGCAACCGGAATAACCAAAATCAAAAACAGCCTGAAAAATCTATCAGAAGTATACAGAATCGGTTCTGTGATACAGGGGAAACGAAGAATAAGAATTATTGATAAATAAAATAATAATGAGTAGATGTTTTTTTCATGATCTATGTTTTCTTAGATACTTTTTATATATAGGCTCGTCAAGAACGTATCCGATAAGATAATGAATCATGGGGCGACTATCTTTAAGGGCAAGCATTAATTTATCCAGTTCAAACCATTTGCACTTTGTGATCCCTTCTTTTCGCTCTGGCCTTAGTTTCGCTTTGAGGTTTCCTTTATACTCTACCAAAAACCAAAAGTTTTCCTTTACAAATAGATTGTTGTTTTGCTTAAAATGATGATACGTGGGAATAAGTGCTTGTAATAATTTTAAATGTTTTTTTTTCAGGCCTGTTTCTTCGTAAATCTCCCGTATAGCAGTGCTCTTTCTATTCGCTCTTTTTTTCAATCTTCCCTTGGGCAGGTCCCACCGGCCATTTTTCTTGATAAATAAGATCCTATTACCATGAATCACAACACCTCCAGCTGTTTTAATTTTATCAGCCATTGCTTATGTACTACCTTTCAGGTGATATAATAATTCATACTGCTCCTTGGTCATGTTGCTAAACTTTACTCCATCAATATCGATACCATACACCGGTATTTCTTTTGACCATTTTTTATCCTTGAGAATTTCTTTTCCAGGATACTGGAATTTTGATAAAACATAGCGCATAGCATTAAGCCTGGCGATCATTTTATTATCAGAATTGATTACCACCCAGGGGTTTAGATTTGTTGATGTTTTGGCAAAGACCTGTTCTTTATAATTAGTAAAAAGGTCCCATTCTTTTGCCGCTTTCAGGTCATTGGGTGATAATTTCCAATATTTTAGAGGGCTATTCTGGCGAAATACAAAACGTTGTGCTTGATTCTTTTTGGATACTGATAAATAGAATTTTATTAGTAGGAGCCCTTTTTCAACATGCTGGGTTTCCCAATCAATTACCTTATTCATGAAATATCTGTATTGTGTTTCTGTACAATACCCCATGGCTGGTTGAATCAGGGCACGTGTGTACCAGGAACGATCAAAAAACACTATCTCGCCCAGACCGGGCAATAGCTTATCATATGTCTGAAACCACATCCTGTTCTGTGTGGGCGTAGGGACCCCAAGTTCGACCACACGCATGGTCTTGGGTATGAGATTCTCAATGAATCTTTTTATAGTAGCGCCTTTTCCAGCAGCATCGCGTCCTTCAAAAATGATTGATAGTCTTTGACCAGAGTTTGCGACCCATTCCTGTAACTTTAGAAGTTCGATCTGAAGCCGCCGTTTTTCCTTACGATATCCTTTTAGGGTCAATTCTTTATAATTCGTTCTATTATAGACAATCATTCAGTTGATTATTTTTTTAAATCTAACAAAAAGATGACAAATATTATACAGGATTAGGCTTTTATCATTAATATAACCAGGCTTTCATTTTTACCTGCTGAATGTATACCTAAATTCGGGTCCTTTTTCCAAGTAATAATCAACTGATTCTTTCTTAATTGATGGCTATTGAGATTGGGGTAATTCAATTTCCGGGCTCAAATACTGAGCGAGAGACCAGTATGGCCTTGAAACGGGCCAAAATGAACCCGGTTGATTTTTTGTGGAACCAGCACAAAGAAAAACTTCTCAATTGTAATGGTTATGTTATTACTGGTGGATTTTCTTATGAAGATCGATCAAGGGCCGGGGTGATTGCTTCTTTGGATCCTATTATGTCTACTTTAAAGAAAGAAGCGTTGAAAGGAAAACCGATATTAGGGATCTGTAATGGGGCCCAAATCCTAGTAGAGTCCGGTATGGTCCCTGGTCTGATCGATGGAAAGGTCGGCATTGCCCTTACGGATAATAAGCGAGTTAAGAATGGCAAGGTTGTTGGAACTGGTTATTACAATGACTGGGCCTACCTCAAAATGTCTGTGAAGCCTGAACAAACAGCCTTTACCCGCCACCTGAAACGATGGGAGCTTATCCATATTCCATTTGCTCATGCTGAGGGTCGTTTCATATTTCCAAATGAACTCTTAAAAAAACTGCTAAAAAACGGGCAGATTGTTTTCCGCTACTGCGAACACAATGGTGACATCTCCGCCGAATTCCCAACAAACCCAAACGGTTCCGACTATAATATAGCCGCAGTATCAAATCCAAATGGGAACGTTATGGCAATTATGCCGCATCCGGAACGAACACATTTAGGGGACGCTATATTTACGTCTATGAAAGAATATATTAGTAATGGCCACCCGATGATCACCGTCAGTCTATCGCATGAACTTCCCAACTATGAGATCAATGATTTCAAACTAAATACAAATGCTTCAGAGTGGGTGATTGATATGATCATCACTGATAATGAGGCCGCATCAGTTCAGAGCGCCCTGGTTAATTTGAATTTAAAAGTGGATATTACTCGACAGGTTCATTGGGAGATCGTGACAACGGGAAATGCTGATGATATACTGAGCAAGATCGAATCTTCAGGTGAACTTTTTAATTCTAACAAAGAATATATTAGTGAAATTAATAAAGATGAGAACACGGTCTCCTTTCTGGTACGACAAAAAGAAGATATGCAGAGTCTATTAAAATTTGAATCTTTGACAGGAAGATTTGGGATTGATGGCATTGTGGATCTAAAGCGCGGTGTTATATGGAACGTCGTTATTAAGGATAGTAATTTTAGAAGCAATATAAATGATATTTTAGACACGAATATATTTTTCAATCCATTATCGCATGAATGCTATCGAATCAGTTAAACATTACTCAGAACGTATATCTGCCGAATTAAATAACTGTTTGACCGAAACCAGTTTATTTAAGGTTCCCAAGCGAACTGGTAAGGTGCGGGATCAATATGATCTGGGAGACAAGATAGCGCTTATTACAACGGATCGTCAGAGCGCTTTTGACAGGGTTCTGGCATCGATCCCGTTTAAGGGACAGGTCCTTAACCAAACCAGCGCTTGGTGGTTCACGCAAACCGAAAATATTATTTATAACCATGTCATTGATGTTCCAGATCCAAACGTAACCATTGCAAAAAAGTGCGACGTTTTTCCCATTGAATTCGTTGTTCGTGGTTATATTACCGGCAGTACCGGTACAGCATTGTGGACCGTATATAATAATGGCGATCGGGAATACTGCGGAAATATCCTGCCGGAAGGATTAGTGAAAAATCAGAAGCTGGATGCCAATATGCTAACCCCTACCACCAAGGATGAAACACATGACCGTCCCATCGCTCCGGACGAAATTGTAAGCGAAGGCTGGATGACCCAAAAAGATTGGGAGTATTGTAGCCAAAAAGCGGCGGAACTTTTCAGGTTCGGCCAAAAGAAAGCGGCGGAAAACGGGATGATTCTGGTGGACACAAAATAT
>DCMX01000132.1 GCA_002321855.1 Fidelibacterota bacterium UBA1611
TATTGGACGCGGAGGCGGCTCTTTGGAGGACTTATGGGCTTTCAATGAAGAGATCACTGCAAGGGCTATATTCGATTGTAGGGTACCCATTATCTCGGCTGTAGGCCATGAAACTGATATTACTATTACAGACCTAATCGCTGACTTTAGAGCACCAACCCCATCTTCCGCCGCAGAAATAGTTTCGCCTTCCAGGTTTGAGATCTTAAGCCGTGTAAAAGAAAAAATAGAAGATCTGACATTGATTTTGCAAAGAAAAATTGAAATATATTGGATGAACTTGGATAGGCTGGATTCAAGTTTGTCACTGATGAGGCCCAAGAAAAAAATTGAGCGTAGTTTGGAACACTTGTACCAGTTATCACACCGGTTGGAACAGGCGATGACCGTATCGTTGAACAAGAGAAAAGATTGTTTGTTTAGCATGAACAAACAATTGATTGGTCTGAGCCCGCGGCAGGTATTGAAAAGAGGATATGCGATAGCCTATAAACAAAAAACTGGAGAAATAATTAGGTCTGTAGCTGATATAGCAGTGGGTGATCTGTTTCATCTGCAAACGAGCAGGGGATCTATGGAAGCTGAAAAAAAGGCTGATTTGAAAGACTGATCTCTTAAATTTCAGAATGGCAAAAAATAAATCATCTCAATCATTTGAAAAAGCATTGAAAGAACTGGAAAGCTTAGTTGAAAAAATGGAGTCCGGCGATACATCTTTAGAACAAGGTCTGGAATGGTTCGAGGAAGGTATGCGCTTGGTAAAAACCTGTCGGAACCAGTTGGAAGATGCTGAACAAAAGGTTCAATCGTTGATCAAGGATTCTGAAGGAAAACTTGAACTCGAGAATCTTGAATGAAAAAACCAAGATCATTTGGTATTTGGGGTAATACTGAGAAGGATTCTTTTTGGGAAACTCTACCTCATATTTTAAACTGGTCAAAAGAAAAAGGATTAACTGTTCACCTAACAAAACATATCGTGGGTAAAGAAAAAGGTAGGCGTTATAACCAGTCGTTGATACGGTCGAAGGAAGATATAACTGAACTGGATTTTATGCTTGTTCTTGGTGGTGACGGCACATTTCTTTCCTGTATTCGAGCAGTGGAGCACAGGGCCACACCTGTCCTTGGAATCCACTTGGGGGACTTGGGCTTCTTAGCAAAAGTAACCTTGAAGGATCTTTTTCAACGTTTAGATCAAATGGCTACAGGATCATTCAAAATAGAACAACGCACAATGGCCAAAGCAGTAATCTCAAAAAATGGAGCTAAAAGAAAACACAATGGGCTTAATGATTTTGTTGTTAGTAATGGGGAATCGCACCGAATGCTTAATACGCAGGTACATGTTAATGATCAATTGGTGGCTAATTATAAATCTGATGGTCTGATTATTGCCACACCAACGGGTTCCACTGCATACTCATTGTCCTCAGGTGGGCCAATAATTACTCCGGATGTGGACAGTTTTGTGATTACCCCAATTTCACCCCATTCGCTCACATCAAGACCACTGGTGGTTCCTGCAGATTCGGAGATTGAGATTGATTTTCCAGGAGAAGAAGAAAAGATCAAATTTATCACTGATGGACAGATTCATGAAACTTTGGATCCCACCTGTTCTATCACTATTACTCGTGCGGAATTTGAGATCGGTTTAATAGATTTTTTAGATAATGACTATTTTCAAACGCTGAGAACTAAAATGGGCTGGGGGAAAAGAGGAGAAAACTAACATTTTGTTTAGCTAAGTGCTAAAGTTTATTGAATATTAAGTTAGCAATCACATCGATTATAGTTTGACTGATTGTAAAAAAAGAATTCAATCATCTTTATTTATTTTGCCAAGACCGGTAAAACCCCTTTCAATTGCATAATAAAGGAATGTTCCGGTAAATATCCCGATCACAAAACCATATCGGATACCGCCAGAGATCAACCCCACCAAGAGTGCGATCATGAATTTTGTTTTTGAGTGGGCAACATCACGAACAAGGAGCATGAGCCCAAGACCCTCGAATAATAAAAGGATCCCGAGAATTGGTAATGGAAAGATATTTACTATAGTATTAAAACCTTGGCTAAAGAACAGGCCTAGTAATATATAAAGTGAACCGTAGATAATTACGGACCCACCGGTTCTGCCACCGAAATTATGGTGGCCCACAATACCGCCTGAACCATGACAGGTGGGGATACCCCCGAAAAAGGGATTTATGAGGTTGATCAGAGAATAGGTATAACCTATTTTACGAATGGAGATATTCCGTTCCGGGTACCAGTCATTGGCAATTTGGTTAGTGGCTAAAATGGAGTTACCGATCGATAGAGGTACCTGGGGTATTGCCAGAATGAAAAACCCTGTTAAAATATCTCCCCATGTTGGAGTATGTATCTGAGGAAGGTATATACCTACAGCGTTCACGAATATTTGTCCATCAATTTTAAATATAAATGCGTAGACCATCCCGATTGCGATTATAAAAACTGCTGGAGGATATTTTCTATTACCAATCAGGGAAATGGCTACAAGGAATGCGATCGCTGCCAAATAGTAACCGGCTATGCCATCCGAAATAACATAATCCTGCAATGCTAACATGGCAAGCTTAATTCCCAGTCCCAGCTGAATCCCACGAATCACAGTTTTGGGTACGATTTGACTGATCCAGTCGATCAGTTTTGTAATGTTTAGTATAAACATGGAAATGCCAATTGCTAATCCACCCCCATAAAGAATACAAGGGCTGATCTTTTGGGTGATCACGATAGTGGCCATGGCTTTTAAGGGCTGGACCGGCATGGGCATTTTGTACAAACCGCCAGTAAATATTTGCATGATACCAAACATGACCAATACACTCGCACTATCCAATCCCGCGCTGATGATCATTCCCACGATAAGGGGGAAATCTGTACCGATGTCACCAAAGGCTCCGGACCATTCATTTCTGTCAAACTTTATATCCTTGAAATAATTGAACATTGATCTTGTTTCTTTAATATTCAACTATTGCATCATCCTGTGTCGCCTGAGCATACAATCATTCATTACTACGAGTAACCCTGCCTCTTTAGCTAATTTAGCCGCGTCTTTATTTATCACGCCATCCTGAAGCCATAGGGCCTTAGCACTTATCTCGATAGCAGCTTCAGCAATTGGTAGAACGTATTCCGCCCGACGGAAAACATTTACCACATCTACCTGTTTGGGAATCGCTTGAAGTGAAGGGTAACAGGTCTCGCCCGCTATTTCTTTTTGACCAGGGTTTACAGGTATGATTGCATAACCCTGATCTTGCATATAAAGTGCTACAAAATTACTGGGCCGTTCTGGTTTATGGCTCATGCCGACCACTGCAATGGTTCTCATTCGAAAAATCTTTTTGATTATTGTAATGTTATTCATGTTTAAACATGTTCTTTATGACATAGCGGGCAATAGCCGGATTTTCCTTCAACCTGCGCAATGAATAGTCAAACCAGTCCGGTCCGAATGGCACGTAGATCCTCACTTTATAGCCTTTATCGATCAGTTCTTCTAACCGACCTTGCATGGGAACACCATAAAGGGTCTGGAACTCGAACCTATTTGGGTCAATACTTTCTGATTGTATCCATTGCAGAAGCTGATCGATCAGGTCCTGATCATGTGTGGCATAGCCGGCATATGCGCCATTGGCTGCCATAGTTTTAGCCAGGGTTAAAAAATTCTCTTTGACCTTTTTCCGGTCCTGAAAAGCGATCGTCTTTTCCTCTTTATAAATACCTTTACAGATTCGGGCATTGAGATTGTTTCCGGACATTATTTCTATATCTTTCAGACTACGATGGAGGTAGGATTGAATGACCACACCAACATGTTCATAGCTCTGTTTACAAAGGTTATAAATTTCAAATGTATGGTCAGTGTAGACTGAGTTTTCCATATCCATCCGTAAAAAATTATTATTCTTTTTTGCTTGATCAAGGATTTTTGTGATATTGGTAATTGCCTTATTCAGGGATATTCTCAAACCTACATGAGTGGGTTTTATGGAAAGATTACAATCCAAGGACTGATGATTGATCTGGTCATAAAGATCACAGTACTGTTCTGTGATCTTTTGGGCCTCATCTATATCCGTTATATGTTCACCAAGGATATCGATCGTAGCAGAGAATCCTTTTTCGTTTATGGTCTTCACATGCTTCAGTGCTTGTTCGGAAGTTTCACCGGCCACATATGGTTTAGCAAAAGGTCTTGCGAACCATTTTGGCAGAGCCGGTAAAGTATATTTGATTAAATGATTGATGAAGGACATAAAACAAGTTAAAATTTTCCTCTTGGTGTCACCAACCGTTTTTGTTCGAAAAATGCAAGGCAATTATTCTAAGTTTAGATTGACTCACGAAAAGACATCCTTCTAAATTTCCGTTCTTATTTTCGCTCGTACTTATATTTATGTATCGTGATTTCGGAACAGTTCTTGTGGCAGTTGTGCTTGGCATTGTAATGGTGGCCATACCATTGCTGTTGCAGAAACTTATCGCACCTTCTAAAAAGACCAAAGACAAACTACAGACCTATGAATGTGGAGAAGAAGCGGAAGGTTCAGCTTGGTTACAGTTCAATATACGGTTCTATGTTATTGCTCTGATCTTTCTGATCTTTGATGTGGAGATTGTTTTCCTGTTTCCATGGGCGGTCGTGTTCAAGGAATTAGGCCTTCTGGCACTTATAGAAATGGGTATCTTCCTTATTATTCTGATTGCAGGATTGGCCTATGTATGGGTCAAAGCTGATCTGGATTGGGTAAAAAGAAAGGTCAATTATGGTACTGGCCGTTACCAGGATATGCATATGAAAGAGGCAAAATAAATATGGGACTATTGGAAAATAGATTTAATGATAACGTGATCGTTGCGAAGCTTGACAAACTCATGAGCTGGTCACGATCAACGTCACCCTGGTTTTTTCAGTTTGGGTTAGCCTGTTGTGCAATAGAGATGATGGCCGCGGCCGCGAGTCGGTATGATCTAATGCGAATTGGAATGATCCCTCGTTCATCTCCACGACAGGCAGATGTTATGATCGTGGCCGGAACGGTCACCATGAAAATGGCTTTGCGTGTTAAGAAACTTTATGAGCAAATGGCAGACCCAAAATATGTTGTTGCCATGGGTTCTTGTGCCACAAGCGGCGGACCATATTGGCAGCATGGATATCATGTTTTAAAAGGAGTGGATATTGTTGTACCCGTTGATGTTTATGTTCCCGGTTGTCCACCAAGACCCGAAGCACTTATCGAAGGCCTATTAAAACTGCAAGAACAGATCTTACAAGAGCGACCATTGACCCGGAAAATCGGGTGAGTAAAGAACGAGAAAAATTGATCTCCGATGCGGTTGAAAAGGCTATCGCAGGTGATATGGATGCAATCAATAATATTGAGGATAGGGTCGTTCGTTCGAAAGCGAAGGCTGCTCTGGCTAAGGCGAAAAGACTCCAGAAAGATGGTTCTTCCCCTGATGCTGATCTCTCTGGTTCGGATGTACCAACAGTGTCAAATGCTCCATCTGAAAACCCAAATCGAATGTTTGGTGATCGGATCAATGAAAAATTCCCAGGATCTTTAGATGGTGATTTAAAGGATACTCATATCCAGCTAAAGCCTGACCAATGGAATGATATCGCAATATGGCTGAAAACGGAAGATGACATGTTATTTGATTCATTACAGTGTATAACAGGTATGGATATGGGAGAGGATATTCTGGAGGCTCGCTATAATCTTCATTCCATGAAATATCGATTCGCGATTGAGATCAGGATTGCAATACCTAAGAAAAAAGCTGAGATCCCATCCATAGAACAAGTCTGGCGAATAGGTGATTGGTTTGAACGGGAAACCTATGACATGTATGGAATTTCGTTTTCTGGGCATACAGATTTAAGGCGTATTCTGCTCCCAGATGATTGGGAAGGCTGGCCATTGCGTAAAGATTATGAAGTTCAGGAAACCTATCATGGTATTGTCGTGCCAAAAGTGAAAGAAGGATGGGAATAGTCCACGGTCAAGAAATGGTCCTAAATATTGGGCCACAGCATCCAAGTACTCATGGTGTCTTACGTTTACAGGTCAGGACAGATGGTGAGATCATTTCAGAGATCAAGCCATTCATTGGTTATCTGCACCGATGTTTTGAGAAGCATTCTGAAAATGTGACCTATGAACAGGTAATTCCATTTACGGATCGTTGTGATTATCTAGCTTCTATGGCTAACAATTTTGGCTATGTGGTTGCTATGGAAGAACTCATGGACATCAAAGTTCCGGAACGTGTTGAATTTATCCGTGTTATCATGGGTGAGCTACAACGTATTGCTAGTCATCTACTGGCTCTCGGAGTATATGGTCTTGATGTTGGTGCATTCACCCCTTTTTTGCATATGTTCCGGGACAGAGAGCGTATACTAGATATATTTGAGATGACCTGCGGTGCTCGACTTCTATATAATTATATGTGGGTAGGTGGTTTAAGCCATGATCTACCAGTCGGTTTTATGGATGCCACATACAATTTCTTGGATTATTTTGAGCCAAAGATCGGGGAGTTCAATGATCTCCTTTCTCATAACAAGATCTTTGTTGAGAGAACAGCAGATGTTGGCGTATTACCACCAGATGTAGCAATTAGTTATGGTGTTAGCGGTCCAAACCTAAGAGCATCAGGTGTTAGATGGGACATTCGAAAGGATGAGCCATATTCGATCTATGATCGTTTTGATTTCGATGTACCTATTGGTGAAGGGATCAAAGGTTCGGTTGGGGACTGCTGGGACCGTTATTATGTGAGAATGCTTGAAATGATCGAAAGTGTGAAAATTCTTCGTCAGGCCCTATCTCAGATTCCCAAGGATGGTGATGTGCACCAGACCATACCGAAAAAAATCCGACCGCCAAAGGGTTCTATATATAAAAGAACAGAAACACCTCGGGGAGACCTTGGATATTATATTGTGAGTGATGGATCACCTGTACCCTATAGGGTGAAAATGCGTTCTCCTGCATTTACCGCTCTATCAGTACTTGGAGAGATAGCAAATGGTTGGATGATGTCAGATGTTATAGCGATACTAGGAAGCCTCGATATTGTGCTTGGAGAGATAGATCGATGACCGTGGATTTGTTATTTGAATGGTTAAATGGATTGTTCGCGAATTTAAGTGGGAATGCATTTTTTCTGATCATTGCAATTCTGGTACCATGCCTGGCGTTATTTGGCTTTATCACCGTTTATGCTTTTGTGGTGATCTACATGGAGCTGAAAGTTTCATCTTTTATACAGGATAAGGTAGGACCAATGGGTCAGGGTGTGGGCCTGCATGCTGGCAAATGGGGTATTTTGCAACCAATCGCTGATGCTTTGAAACTTTTGACCAAGGAAGATATTATTCCTGAAAGTGCGGATAAACCTTTGTTCATTATGGCGCCGTTCATGATCTTTATTGGTGCATTCATCGGATTTATAGCTCTCCCTTTTGGAGAATACATAATTATCACAGATCTGAATATTGGAATTTTTTATATTCTAGCGGTTGGATCTTTTTCGGTCATAGCGTTGATTCTAGCTGGCTGGGCTTCAAACAATAAATGGTCATTATATGGCGGAATGCGATCTGCGGCACAGATAGTAAGCTATGAGATCCCTGCCGGGCTTTCTATTGTAGTGGTTATCATGCTGAGTAGTACACTGAGCATGCAGGGGATCATTAAGTACCAGGAAGGTGGCATTTTTAACTGGATAATTTTTACTAATCCATTTGCTTTTGTAGCATTCTTTATTTATTTCATAAGTGCAATGGCAGAGACCAATCGCACACCTTTCGATATTCCAGAAGCAGAGTCAGAACTGGTTGGAGGCTTCCATACAGAATATTCCGGGATG
The DNA here is from genome assembly GCA_002321855.1 of Fidelibacterota bacterium UBA1611. GTDB lineage: Bacteria > Fidelibacterota > Marinisomatia > Marinisomatales > UBA1611 > UBA1611. The sequence continues at coordinate 7,933 of DCMX01000132.1, forward strand.
CGTTTTGCATTTTTCTTTTTGAGTGAATATGCAAATATGTTTGTGGTCAGTGGTGTGGCAGTTACCGGGTTTCTTGGTGGTTGGCAGAGCCCAATACCAGGTTATTTTAACACACCATTATGGGGCATATTCTGGATGTTAAGTAAGACCATGTTTCTTGTATTCATGATGATCTGGATGCGGTGGACATTTCCTCGTTTACGAGTAGATCAACTGATGAATGTTTGCTGGAAGGTACTATTACCGATCAGCCTGGTAAATATCTTTGGAGTTGGGATCTGGACCTTGGTCTTTGGGTAGAAATATGGGAAGATACTTTAAAGATATTTGGGAGACACTTACCAGCCTACTCACGGGCATGGGTATCACCTGGGTACATATGCTCAGAATTAAGAAGGACAATGTCACGTTGCAGTATCCGGAAGAAAAATGGCCCCGTCCAGAACGTAATATTGGCTATGATCACGGCAATTATAATGTGATCCGTTCTCGATTGCATGTTGACATGGATGATTGTATCGGCTGTTTGAAATGTGAACGTGCCTGCCCGGTCGATTGTATCAAGATCGATACGATCAAGGTACCAGAACGTGGAAAGGATATCAAGGAAGTTGGCCACGTTGGAATCACATCGAATGGAACCCGGAAAGCCATGGTCGTGACTCGTTTTGACATTGATATGACAGAGTGCTGTTATTGCAACCTGTGTGTCTATCCATGCCCAGAAGAATGTATATACATGACCGGAGGACCAAACGCTAAAAAACATCCTATTGATTATGAATTCTCAGAGCATGACCGTAGCGAGCTGGTTTACCGATTTGCTAAACCTGGCAGTAAAGATGGCATCGAAAGAATATTGGCAGAACAGAAGGCTGAAAGCTAATCTATGGCTGATTATATCTTTTGGCTCGTGGTCACGGTCACAGTGGTCTCAGCTGCGGTTGTTGTTCTAAATAGTCAATTGATCTACTCGGCTGTTGCCTTATTGTTCACGCTTTTCGGGGTTGCTGGTCTATATGTCTTTCTTTGGGCAGACTTTATTGCCGGTGTACAATTGTTGGTCTATGTTGGCGGTATTCTGGTACTGATCATTTTTGGTATCATGCTTACGAATAGGATATCATCCGTGAGGATCTCACATAAAAGTGTTCAGCAGGGTGTTGGCGGAGCAGTTGTTGTCTGGTTATTTATCTTTTTGTCCATTGTGGTGATAAAAACTCCTTGGCTTGATCAGCCGGCCATTGAACCTTCAAATAGTGTTGCCAAGGTTGGTACACTATTATTAACGAAATATCTACTCCCGTTCGAAGTTGTCTCTATCCTGTTGCTCGGTGCGTTAATAGGTGCGGCAGTATTATCTAGAGAGGATACATGATGGACCAGCTCAATTCCTATCTGTTCGTTGCTGCAATTTTATTCTCACTGGGAGTATTTGGAGTAATAACCCGTCGAAATGGTATTGCAGTATTAATGGGAGTGGAACTGATTCTGAATGCAGCTAATGTCAATTTTATTGCATTTTCGAGATTCGGAGGTATGAACCTTGATGGGCATGTATTCGGAATGTTAGTGATAGTAATGGCCGCGGCAGAAGCAGCAGTTGCTTTGGCCATTATTATTAATATATATAATAACATGAACACTATCAATGTAGATCAGGCCTCTCAGCTGAAGCAATAATGGACAATATTTTCATCAATTATTCTCTTTTGATCCTTGTTCTACCACTGGTAGCATTTGTTATTCTGATCTTTGCTGGAAAAAGGTTGCCTCGCCAGGGAGACTGGGTAGCAGTTTCTGCAATTCTTGTTACTCTTATACTATCTATTGTCATGTTCGTGGCAATGCTTTTGGATTACAATCCAGTCTTTAGTCAGGAATCAACTTTTACATGGATGGATTTGGGAGCATTTAAGATCGAGCTCGGAATTCTGGTGGATAATATCACCATCATAATGCTTTTGGTCGTAACATTGATCTCCAGTTGTTCACATATCTTTTCTCTGAAATATATGGAAGGGGATATCCGTTATTCGCGGTATTATGCCTATTTAGGTCTTTTTACCTTCTCTATGAATGGAATTGTATTGTCCAATAATCTGATCTCTATGTATATGTCATGGGAGTTGGTTGGTCTTAGTTCCTACCTTCTTATTGGACACTGGTTTGAGAAAGATAGCGCTGCTGATGCCGGGAAGAAAGCTTTTTTGACCAATCGCGTGGGCGACATTGGATTCTTTATTGGTATAATGCTGCTCTACTCATCCGTTGGTTCATTCTTGTTCAGTGATGTATTTGCTGGTGTTGAGGCTGGCAAAATAACAGGTATCACCCTGACCTTTGCGGGTGTTGGGATATTCCTGGGGGCCATGGGAAAATCATCTCAGTTCCCGCTCCATATCTGGTTACCGGATGCCATGGAAGGGCCCACACCCGTGTCTGCACTTATGCACGCTGCCACAATGGTAGCTGCCGGTGTGTATATGGCCGTTCGGTTATTCCCATTGTTTACCCCGGACGCCTTATTAGTGATTGCCTATGTTGGCGGCTTCACAGCGATCTTTGCTGCATTAATTGCTATAACCCAGAATGATATTAAAAAGGTTCTCGCCTATTCTACGGTTAGCCAGCTGGGATATATGATCCTCGCAGTAGGAACCGGCGTATACATTGCTGCTTTTTTTCATTTGTTGACCCATGCAATGTTCAAGGCTAACCTGTTCTATGGAAGTGGTTCTGTGATACATGCCATGCACCATGCTCTGCACGAAAAACATGATCATGAAACAGACCCCCAGGATATGAGGAATATGGGTGGATTCAAGTCTAAAATGCCGATAACATATTGGTCCATGCTAATTAGCACTCTGGCAATAGCTGGTGTGCCATTTTTCTCCGGATTTTTATCAAAGGATGCTATACTCGCTGGAACGCTTGCTTTTGCCCAACACCAACCCCAACATTTTTTGCTTCCTGTATTTGGATTTGGCGCAGCAGCGATCACAGCATTTTACATGTTTCGATTAATATTCATGACCTTTCACGGAGAACATCAAATGCCGGAATTGGTGGACGACATTCACGAATCACCAAAAGAGATGACAGGACCGTTGGTATTATTGGCTTCACTGAGTGTTTTCATCTTCTATACACTACCACGTTTCAATCCATTTTCTTATCATGGTTGGTTCACAGATCTGATCGTGCCCCAGACAGCAGTGGTCCCGGGTAGCATGACAGCTCATCAGATCACAGAATATTCTCATCACGCCCACGATCTGGCTATGGGTCTTTCGATCACGGTTGCAGTTATTGGCATTTCTCTGTCAGTATTGGTCTATTTGAAAAAAATTATTCCAGCAGAGACATTGGCAAAAAAAATGGGATTCTTATATGATTGGAGCCTAAATAAATTTTATTTCGATGAGAATTATCACAGATTTCTTTATAAACCTTTCTTAAATCTTTCAAGTAAAGTAGCATGGATAGACTGGGAATTATATGATCGCTACTTCATTAACGGGTTTGGTTTGGTTACTGAATGGTTCAGCCGTGTCATTGGTAAATTTGATTATGATGGGATCGATCAGGGACTTGTGGATGGTATCGGGCGTATGGCTGGTGTAACTGGGCATTCTTTAAGGAAAATTCAAACTGGACGATTACAAAATTATCTGCTGTTCGTTGTTGCGGGTGTTATTGTGATGATAATCGTGCAGGCATTTTAATTAAATAGATTATAAGAGAAACATATGGAACATATTCTCAGTTGGTTGCTCTGGTTGCCTATCATTGGTATGGTGGTGATAGTACTCATACCACGTAACCAGGAAGATATCATTAAAAAAGTGGCCGCGGTTTTCACAGGGGTACAATTTCTTTTTTCCATTGTACTTTGGAAACAGTTTGATCAAGCCAATGGGTCGATGCAGTTCATGGAACGGGCCGACTGGATCCCATCTTTTAATATTTCCTATATTCTGGGTGTGGATGGCCTGAGCCTACCCATGGTGATACTAACAGCTTTGTTATGTTTCATAGGTGTGTTTGTCAGCTGGAATAATACCAAAGCGGTCAAAGGTTATTTTGCTCTTTATCTTCTATTGGACACAGGTATGATAGGTGTTTTTCTATCCTTGGACTTTTTCCTGTTCTATATTTTTTGGGAAGTAATGTTACTACCTATGTATTTCCTTATTGGTATGTGGGGTGGCCCCCAGCGAGAATACGCGGCTATTAAGTTCTTTCTTTATACCTTGTTTGGTTCTGTGCTGATGCTTGTGGGGATCCTTGGACTCTATTTCACATGTGGTAAGACCTTTGATATTCTTTTGCTAATGGACATAGCTCCGGAAGCTTTGAAGAATGAACTATGGTGGGGTATGAGCGCTGTCAAAGTGATATGGGTTCTACTTTTTATTGGTTTTGCGATCAAAGTTCCAATTTTCCCATTCCACACTTGGCTTCCACTGGCACATGTGGAAGCACCTACTGCCATTTCAGTCCTCTTGGCAGGAGTATTATTGAAACTTGGTGCATATGGTATTCTCCGGATCAATTATGGATTGATGCCGGATGCGGTTTGGTGGTTTGCTGGTGGACTAGCTTTTCTTGGATTGATAAATGTGATCTGGGGAGGATTGTGTGCACTCGCTCAGACAGATCTGAAAAAATTAGTAGCTTATTCAAGTATAAACCATATGGGTTACGCACTACTGGGTATGGCTGCGGTTGTTGCTGCTGGCTCAATGAATGGTGGAGATCTAAAGGCGGCGCAGGCCGGCCTAAGTGGTGCAGTCTTTCAAATGTTTAACCATGGTACTATATCTGCGATGTTATTCATCTTGGTGGGAGTGATCTATGATCGTGCCCACCATCGTGATATCAATGGTTTTGGAGGTTTGGCCGGTCATATGCCGATCTACACTGGTATCACTGCTCTCGCTTTTTTCGCAGGGCTGGGTCTTCCTGGTTTATCAGGATTCATAAGTGAAGCCATGTGTTTAATTGGTGCGTTTCCGGTGTTCAAGACCATTGTGATCGTTTCAACGCTCGGTATACTATTGAATGCTGCCTACTTTTTGTGGGCCTTTCAACGAATCTTCTTTGGTGAAATGAATAAAAAATATTCTGATATCCCTGAGATAAATAATCTTGAATTGTTTACCGTGATCCCGTTAGCTCTGATCACTCTATTTTTTGGTATCTACCCGCGTCCCTATATTGACCTGATCAAGGCGACCATGGATGTGATTATCGAGAATGTTGCTTTTGTAGCAGATTTTATTAGCATGTAAGATTTCAATGACCAATCTTCAAAGTCTGAGTTACTACTGGCCAGAACTGATCCTAATAGTGTTTATCCTCGCTGCACTGATCATTGATCTTTGTTTAGAAAAGTCGAGATCAGATATCATTGGATGGGTACTTGCGGTTGGTTTGATAGTCACTTCTGTAGCAATTTGGAATCAGGA
>DCMX01000192.1:0-5100 GCA_002321855.1 Fidelibacterota bacterium UBA1611
TCCTTGAAGAATATGCCGCACACTCTAATGATAATCTTCGTTTTTATTTTACGGTTCCTGAATCAAGTGAGGACTTAGAGAATGAAGCAAGAAAAGATGGGATCCAGCCTGTTCAGATGCAGGTAGTAGAAAATGACAAACTGGAGATCAAAAGGGTCTATCTTGGCATAGCACTCTTCTATGAAGATAAAAAAGAGATCATCCCTGTTATACAAACAACAACAGGCTTAGAATATTTGATCACTACCAAGATCAAAACACTTGTTGATACAGATAAAAAGACAATTGGCCTTGCCAATTTAGACTCCGATAATGAGATAAAAACCCAAAATCTGAGCTCACAATTAAGTCAGCACTATAATGTCAGAAACACAGATGTGGCAACACCAGTGGATGACAAGATAGATGTATTACTGGTCTCCGGTACATCTGATACATTGGATTCTCTCATAGCTTCCAATATAGATTCTTTCTTAGAAAGTGGTCGGGGTGTTCTTTTTACCCAATCAGGAGTACATACTGATATAGCGCTCCAGCAGGCAAATGCTATTCAATCAGATGTATTTTCTTTCCTCAGATCCTATGGACTTATCTTAAAAAATAATCTTGTTTTGGACCGGTCCTGTGGAAGGGTCCAGGTGCAACAACAAATGGGCTTCTTTCGCATGAATGTACCCATGGAATATCCATTCCTTCCAATCGTCCAGTCTTTTAATGAGAACGAGCTTATTGTTAACGGATTGGAACAGGTCCATTTATTCTTCCCTAGTGAAGTTCAAGTTGATACCGTTCTCAGTGATAAGGTTGTAGATGTGGTAGATCTTTTTTCAAGTTCTAATAATAGTGGGATAATGGAAGGTAGATTCATGCTTAATCCAGACCCTAAGAATAATCCATTTTTACGTAACCTGGATCAAAGTGGCAAGCTCTTATGCGCTTCTTCAAAGCTTACCTCAGGTGGTGAGTTGATACTTGTTTCCGATTCAAGGTTTCTATCTGATGATGGTGGAATGTCGATCCCGGTCAATTTGGTATTTCTCATGAACGCAGTAGATTATCTTTCTGGTGACAAAGAATTGATCTCGTTACGTTCAAGGGAGGTAACAGATCGTCCATTAAAAAAACTTGAGGATGGTTCCAGGAAGAGATGGAAATGGGCAAATATATTATTACCATCAATTATAATTGTTGGATTAGGGTTCATCCGTATCCGTCAGGGTAATAAACGTGCAGACATATTGAAGCAGATATATGAATAGATCATTAACGTATGCTCTATCCGCTATTGCAGTCCTATTTGTACTCTTCCTTCTTAATCAAAGGCAACAAAGCAAATATAATCTATCATCTGATAGGATCTTTGTAAATGATTCGGAATCAATCGATCGTATTGTTATCAACAATAGCACAGGCGATACACTTGAACTGATAAGAACCGATACAACATGGATGATGCCAGAAGCGGACACTCTGATAATGAAGCAACGACAGTTCGATCAACTGTTCGAAAGATTGATCGGTGGAAAGTATGACATGATGGTTTCCAAGAATCAAGGAAAATGGTCAAAATTCGGTGTCACGGACTCACTTGGAAAGTCCATACGTTTATTTGATGAGAATGATCAATTATTGGCTCATTATATTTTCGGTAATAAGGGACAGGATTATTCTCATAACTATGTTCGTAATTATGATGAACAAGAAGTATATCGTACAGTTGAGAATGTATTCTATATGTTAAATACCAGTCCTACGTACTGGGGTAAGAACCCACCAAAAGAACAACCTGATAAAGAAGAAACAACCATTGATACCACATCTTCCTTATCCCCATTATAGAGAATATTTTCATCTGAGAATATGTATATTGAAAGCCGGGTATTTCCCCGGCTTTTAGATTTCATTAATGAAAAGTAGTAGCAAACAAGTACTGGTTGTTGGCGATCGTGTTCTGATACAACCACACAAAGGTGATAAGATGTCTCCTGCTGGATTATATCTCCCGCCTAGCGTTGTAGAAAAGCAGGATGTGCGTGATGGTATAGTTGTTGAAGTTGGTCCTGGAATACCACTTGGTTCTCCGGAGGATTCGTTCAATGAACCGTGGAAAGAGAACAAATCGGAGGTCAGATATATACCCACACAGGCTGAAATAGGAGACTATGCCCTATTCTTAAGTAAAGCGAGCATTGAGATACAGATCGAAGAAAAGGATTACCTTATCGTACCGCAGTCTGCAATTCTCATACTGATCAGGGATGATATTGGAAAGATCCTTGCTTAGATATCAAGACCCATTTCATAGAACATAAACGCCCACTTTTCAGCATATTCCTCTATTCGTTTTTTAGTGGGTTTACCTGCACCGTGTCCAGCGCTTATTCCTATACGTATCAATATAGGAGAGTCCCCTTCTTGGGAATTTTGTAACTGAGCTGCATATTTAAAAGAGTGCGCAGGCACAACCCTGTCATCATGATCAGCAGTATAAATAAGTACGGATGGATAATTAACTCCCTGACCGATATTATGAAGGGGAGAATACTGGTATAGGTTATTAAAATGGTCTTCTTCTTTTACGGATCCATACTCTACTGCCCAGGCCCATCCTATAGTGAATTGTTCATAGCGAAGCATATCCATAACTCCTACTTCAGGGAATGCAACTCTGAACAGTTCTGGGCGTTGATTCAATACCGCTCCTATCAGCAAGCCACCATTGGATCCACCCCGAATAGCTAGCTTTTCAGATGACGTATATCCTCTTCCAATAAGATATTCAGCTCCTGCAATGAAATCATCAAAAACATTCTGTTTATTATTAAGCATACCGGCCTTGTGCCATTCTTCACCATACTCTCCCCCGCCCCGCAAATTAGATAGAGCGTAGACACCATCATTTTCAAGCAGTATAGATAGTGTCTTATTAAAATAAGGACGAACAGGAATATTAAAACCTCCATATGCGTAAAGTAATGTTGGACGCTCACCATCAATCTGAAGTCCTTTTTTATGTGCGATGAATATTGGAACCTTTGTTCCATCTCTGGATGTATAGAGTTCCTGCTTTAATACAAAAAGATCTGAATCAAATTTTGCCATAGATTCCTGATATATTTTTGAGATTCCAGATTCTATGTTGTACTGATAGATCGTGGGTGGTCGTATCAATGACTGAAATGAATACCAGGTGACCATCTGATCATTCCTTCCTCCGAAACCTGATGAGATTCCAGCCCCTGGTAGATCCACATCCCTGATTCTATTTCCATTCAGATCATATATGGACCATTCAGAAACAACATCCACCATATAATGTGTAAATATTTTACCTCCAACTATATTTGCACCAGAAAGCACCCTATCTGTCTCAGTAACTATGGTCTTCCAGGATGACTCATTGGGATCATTTATGTCAATTGACACGACCTTTCTATGAGGACTATTTCTGTCTGTTATAGCAAATAAAAGGTCGCCCACATTATCAATTATCGATATCTCTGAATCATAGTCATCCACAATTTGAATGAAATCAGCATCTGGTATTGATAGGTCCTTCACTGCAAGAGATTGGCCATATGTACCTTTGGATCTATATAGGATAAGAAACCTACCATCATCGGTTGTAGCAGGATAGGGTGAAATGTGAGGAGTTTTAGGATCGAAAAATATCAGTTCATCATCCTCCTGTTTTGTTCCTAATCTATGATATAAGACCTTCGAGTTCTTGTTACTACCAGACATCTCTTCTCCTGGAAGTGGTCTTGGGAAGGCATTATAATAAAACCCTGCACCACTCCACGACATTCCACTGAATTTCAACCATTCAAGGTGATCTTCCAGTAGCTCTCCCGTTTCAATGTTTAAAATATAGAACTCTCTCCAGTCCGAACCCGCGCTCTGGATGGCATAGCCCATATAACTGTTATCATTAGAGAAATATGTCCCTCCCAAGGAAACTGTCCCATCACCTGAGAATTTATTTGGGTCAAGAAAGACCTTTGGCTCACTATCTGTATCATCCAGCACGTACAAAACTGACTGATCCTGTAATCCATCATTCTTATAGAAATATACCCTGTTTCCCTTTTTGAACGGCGTGCCGTATGAAGGATAATCCCACAATTCTGTAAGTCTTTTCTCTATTTTTCGACGAAAAGGTATACGACGTAAATAACCGTTTGTGAAGGCGTTCTGTTTTTCTACCCATGCCTTTGTTTGTGTCGAGTTATCATCTTCCAACCAACGGTAGGGATCGGATACTATCATACCATGATAATTATCTGTTACATCAACCCTGGATGAATTTGGGTAGTGTAATGGTACGGGCGCAGCATTGTGGAGTAAAGCGATCAGTATAGCTGAACCAATTAAAAGGTAGGTAGCATTTTTCATAATGACTCCTATTTATTATTTGAATAAAATAATATGGAATTAATCACTTTTGAATAGTTTTCGCAAACCTTTCCCAGCATTGTCGTGATATATACGGTCGTACATATGTGATTGTTCTGAAGGGTCTGGATTGATCTCGATACAAAGAGCTCCTGATGATCTTGCCAATTGGGGATAACCAGCTGCCGGCCAGACAACACCACTGGTACCTATACTAATGAATAGATCACAATAGGAAATAATCTCATTCGATCTTCCAATAATGTCAGGATCCAACATATCATTGAACCAGATAATATCTGGACGGAGCCAACTACCGCAGGTGCATTTTCTGGACCTGTATTCTGCTTTATCCAGATCATAAAATATCTGACTTTCATTTTCACAGCGCAATCTCCACAAACTTCCATGGAGTTCGACCACATTCTTGTTCTCAGCCCTCTGGTGAATTCCATCAATATTTTGTGTTACTATCCAAACATCATCATGCTTTTCTTGAATTTCCTTGATTATCTGGTGCCCAATGTGAGGTTCACACTTCAATGCTTCTATTCTTCTCAGTTCATGAAAATCCAGTACACGCATAGGATCTTCATCGAATGCGGTCTGACAAGCGTAATCTTCCCATTTGTATTCATGCCATATTCCACCTTGCCCACGGTATGTTGGAACACCAGATTCTGCTGACATTCCAGCTCCCGTAAA
>DCMX01000192.1:5484-7808 GCA_002321855.1 Fidelibacterota bacterium UBA1611
AAAAAGCCCCCTTACGGGGGCTTTGAAAATGGATGATATATTGAACAATATCAAAGATTTGGATTGTTATTCTTTTCACTTCTAGAAACAGGTAGATATTTCCATCCACCGAATATTGTTTCTTCATGGTCTGTGTCAGTATTTGTTGTTGAGTGCCAATTGTCCCAACGGAGTTGGTCTGGTAAGCGTGATCCTGTACCAAATAATTCCTTATCACGCTCAGTATAGACAACACCAAGATCTACCGTCTCTAACGCTGTCAAACCATGTTCAGCTCTTACGGAATTAACAGCATCAGCGGCGCTAACACTGACTGACTGCCCCCGAGAGGCCAGTTCTGCAAGCATTAGATGGTTCTCCTGCCATGAAATGATATTAATTGGGTCAGACGCTTCATCATATTTCGTCTGTATATAACGTTGGGTCCCAGTCTGCATTGGTGCTGCCTGTACAGGGAGCCTCACTGCTTCTCCCGCATCGGCTTCTACATAATCTAAGAACCTTTGAGCCACCACATTTTGAGTACGACCAACACCAGCGTGCTGATAATATTCGTTTGTGGACATTGTGGAATACTCAGAAACGAGTGGTGCATCCCCACTGGTCATCCCATTACCAGCATAGGTGGCTGCATTAGAATAGTCCGATTGATACAAATATGTACGTGCGATCAAGGAATTCAAGATCCTTTTTTCCGCATCGGTAGCATAATCGATCGCAGCCAGGAACTTTGACCGCGCATCATCATACATTGCTGCAGAGTATATCATTGGACTATCATCAATGGGACTACCACCATCACCGCCTGCTTCTAATCCATAATATGTGGCATACATGTGACGAGCGAATCCACCTAACAGATAGCCTGTGTAAAATGCTTCCTGGTCATCATCGGTAGCATCGGCTGCATCCAGTCCAGAAACGGTCTCTATCAGCAGATCGGCATATTTACGTAATTGACCTAATTGATCATATCCATAACCACTACTGTTGTTATCATCATAGAGTGACCCATCATCATATTCGTCTGCCCTACCCATACCGTCCACTTGATTATAGGATGGAAATGTCGCATTCTGAACATTCTGGGTAAATTCCAATTGGTCCGATAAAAGATCAGATAGCATGGACACATTATCATGCGTGGTACCTAATCTGACCTTTACCCCTTTTATTAGAAAAGGCAATGCTTCTCGATCTTTTAGCTCCCTATCCTCTGCTACATCCTTTAATGGATCCACATCTTGAAACCAACTTTCCTCACAGCTGATAAGTGAAAATAGTGTAATAATTAATCCAGTATTAAATATATTCTTCATGGTTCTGCCTCCCTAGAAATTTACCGTTATACCAAACGTATGAGTTTTAGGATTCTGCAAAGTTAGAAAATCCTGTCCTCTTTCACTTGAATTGGCACCGCTCCAATTGATCTCTGGATCAGGTCCATCATAATCTGTCTTCGTCTCAATATTTTGGATGGAATAAAAAACACGAATATCAGAGACAATTTCAATGCCGAATCGTCTCAGCAAAGATCCTGCATTATAACTAAAGCTCAGTTCACGGAATTTGGAAAAGCTGGCGTCCCTTAAGTAGTTATCAGCATAGGCATTATCCATCATTGCAAATGAATTAGCAACGTCCTCATAGGCTTGCTCCTTGCCAGATTTGATACCTGTAATATTGTCATACTCATCAAAATCAACTAAGACCTCAGCTCCTGAATCCGGTTCTGGGCCACCAAATCCTAATTGATCTGCCGCATCATTACGTGGTTTATAGGCTCCAAAATATAGTGAGAACCCTTTAGTATCATTCTGCATCATCATACCCTCCTTCCAATCCCAGAGAGCATAAACGGTAAAGTCCTTTAGCACTTTTAGATTAAGAGAAAGGTAACGGATATCACTTGGAGATGATAGCCCAAGGAATTTCTTATATGGGCTCCCTACACCCGTTGCACCCGCGTACCGTTCAAGTTGCTCCTGGTCTGAATCCCACATTGTTTGGGTCACGGTGTCAAGCTGAACACCGGTATATAGGCCGGTCGTTGGGTCAAAGCTGGCACCCAAAACATCGAAATTATACCAGGAATATTTTGCCAGACCCGGTTGAATCACTTGCAGATCGAACCCATCATAGATCGGTTGTGCTTCGAACTCACCATCATCAAGACGGACCACGTTATTTTCATTATGACTCATGGAATAACTGATATCCGCCTCAAGCATGTTTGGAAGACCTAAAATTGCTCCTATATCATTAGAATATTTTAAAAGCAGTTCCGTGCCTGTCATTTCCATCTCACCAACATTGACGGGCCT
>DCMX01000230.1:0-552 GCA_002321855.1 Fidelibacterota bacterium UBA1611
TGTCCAAAGCAGAAATAAGTGATCACCTGATTATGGACAGATGTCACATGATCAACCGTGATCGAGTTTCCAGATCCATAAGTGCAGAGCACACCAAATAATGTACCACTCTGATCAGCAAATACTCCATTGAATAACAGGTTATGGAAAGCATAGGTTTGATTTTCACCATATGTTTTGATACTAGCATTTGGCCAACCTGTGTACTGAGATGCTCCATCATCACCAGGAAGGGGCTGGATCGTAGCGGGATGCTCGCCTTCGCCAGGCTCTGCACCAACAATGCTACAACTAGTGTAAAGGTTTATTTCCGAGAGCTGCAGGTAAACTTTATTAGCTTCTAACATGTATATATCATGTGCCTGTGCACCAGTCTCAGTTGTATCACCCATGATCGTTGACTCCAATTCCCCTGGTGTGCCCGTCCATTCTACATTCAATGTAGTCTGAGAGCTACCTATGATAGGCAACAAGATCGCAACGAAAAACGTAAAACGAGTTAATATCGATTTTAACATTTATTTTTCTCCTTAGTTGTTATGATTGATATTG
>DCMX01000230.1:941-1775 GCA_002321855.1 Fidelibacterota bacterium UBA1611
GATTAGGATACTTATATTTTAGGGATAATTATTTTCTTCGACAATATAATATTTATAACCTAATGTATAAGTATAGATTGGATTCCAAGATAATTTCAATACTATTAATTGATATTTAGTAGAGAACTTTAAAGTGAAAAATAATACTCGGAAATCATTAAATAATGGTTGGGAATTCCAATGCAATGGCGACCCCAATTGGTCCAAGGCTGAAGTACCGGGATGTGTCCATCTGGATCTTTTTAATCTGGGAAAGATTCCTGATCCTTTTTTTGGTACAAATGAAAAAGAACTGCAATGGATATCGGAAAAAGAATGGAACTATAGACTGTTCTTTGTCCCAGATAAAGAACTTCAGAAGAAGAAGAAAAAACGATTATGTTTTTACGGAATCGATACCTATGCCACCGTGTATCTGAATGGAAAAAAAATCATTGATGCAAATAATATGTTTCATACCTGGGAAGCGGATGTAACTGATATCATTTTGCCTGAAAGGAATGAACTAATGGTTCAGTTTCGGTCCCCAATCAATGAAATATTACCCCAGCTAGAATCAATGGATTACAAACTTCCCGCTGAAAATGATCAGGCGGGTGGAACCAGCCCATATACCCGCAAAGCCCCATTCCACTATGGATGGGACTGGGGTCCATGTTTTGTTACATCAGGGATCTGGGAGAAAGTAGAACTTTTTGGCTGGGATTCCTGGTTTATAGAAAATGTGTTTATCCACCAGAATACATGTGACAAAACTCAAGCTGAATTGACTGTAAGAGTTGACCTTAAAACAGATAACAATGAATCTGGCAAGATTGATATCTATGAATCCAA
>DCMX01000230.1:2171-2800 GCA_002321855.1 Fidelibacterota bacterium UBA1611
TTGACCATAGATAACCCAGACCTGTGGTGGCCTGCTGGCCATGGAGATCAGCCACTATACGAATTCAATATAAAAGTACAGTCTGACGGATACGAAGAACAGAGAACAAAAAGGGTTGGATTACGCAATGTTGTTATTAAAAGAGAAAAAGATGATAAAGGTGAAAGTTTTGAAATACATGTGAATGGCCAACCGGTTTTTGCCAAGGGCGCAAACTGGATCCCGGCTGATTCATTTACCACGCGTTTATCCCGTAAAGATTATGAAATACTTTTACAGCATGCTGTAAAAGCAAATATGAACACACTGCGTATCTGGGGCGGGGGTATTTATGAACCTGACTGTTTCTATGATTTGTGTGATGAGTTGGGCATCCTGGTCTGGCAGGACTTCATGTTTGCCTGTTCCCTTTATCCCGCAGATGATGAATTTTTAAAATCAGTAAAAAAAGAAATCATCTATCAGATCAATCGTTTAAAAGATCACCCCTGTATTATTCTTTGGTGTGGGAATAACGAAGTGGCATCTGGTTGGCTCAGCTGGGGCTGGAAGGACAAACTTCCTGAATCAGTCTGGGAAGATTACAAAAAACTGTTTCATGAGTTAATTCCTGAAACCTGTAATGAATT
>DCMX01000035.1:0-4396 GCA_002321855.1 Fidelibacterota bacterium UBA1611
AGATTTCAAAGCTTATTATGCAGAGCCGCTTCCAGAAGAAAAGGTACTACCATTAGAAAAGGACACAATTGATCTTAAAGAAAAAGATGTGACTATTGAAACAGTAGAAACAAAGTCACCTGAAATTCAGACAACCGATGAACCGACGATCGATTTTTCAATAGCATTTAAAGATAAGGCCACCGAATTAGGTATCGATTTTATTCATGACCATGGGGGGAGCGGTAAAAAATATTATGTGGAGACCATGGGTTCGGGTGTATGTCTTTTGGATTTTGATGTAGATGGTGATCTCGATATCTATTTTTGCCAGGGGAAGGGACTTCCTGGCTGGGAGAAAGAGATACGTCTGGAGAATAAATTATTTCGTAATGATGGAGGATTTTGGAGCGATGTGACATCCTTAGCTGGTGTTGGAGATACCACTTACAGCATCGGTTGTACCTGTGGAGATATGGATAATGATGGTGACCCGGATCTTTATGTGACCAACTATGGCTTGGATATACTCTATCGTAATAACGGCAATGGTACTTTTACGGATGTAACTTATTCAGCAAATATTCATAATCCCGAATGGGGCTCAAGTGCCGTCTTTTTTGACATGGATAGTGATGGCTGGCTGGATCTTTATGTGACAAATTATGTAGAATTCTTTCTTGATAAGAACCCTTGGTGCGGAGACAGCCAGAAAGATATGCGTGCTTATTGTGATCCTGATATTTTTAGGGGAATTCCGGATAAGCTATATCGGAATATTGGTGCTGGTCATTTTGTTGATGTATCCACTGAAACAGGTATAGCGAAGGAAAAAGGTAAAGGGTTAGGTGTAGTGACCGGAGATGTGGATAATGATGGTGATATAGATATTTATGTAGCAAATGATAAAGTGATGAATATGCTGTTCTTAAATGATGGTATGGGACATTTCATAGAAGATGCTCTTTTTACCGGTGTCGGTTTCAATGAGAATGGAAAGGCTGAAGCTGGTATGGGACTGGATCTTGGTGATGTGAATCGTGATGGTTGGCTTGATCTGTTCGTTACCAATTTTAGTGGAGAATCGAACACGTTATATCTTAATGATCAGAACGGATCCTTTACTGATAAAACCTTTTCTGCTGGTTTGGGACAGCCCAGCCTTGATCTTTTAGGTTTTGGTACGAAGTTCCTGGATTATAATTATGATGGCTGGCTAGATCTTTTTGTTACAAATGGCCATGTCATAGATAATATTGATCTGTTCAATAAAGATTATTCACATGCCCAGCGCAAACAGATCTTCCTTAATGATGGTACGGGTTCCTTTTATGAGATAGCAAATGCTGCAATTGTTGGAGACGTCAGTGTTCCCTCCGTCGCCCGTGGTACGGCTTTCGGTGATCTGGATAATGATGGAGATATGGATATAGTGATCAATAATAATAATGGACCGCCAAACCTATTGATTCGTGAGGGTACGCCTGAAAAGAACTGGGTAGCTTTCCAGATAAAAGGTCGCCAATCAAACTGGGATGGGTATGGTGCCAAGATAACTATTTATTCAGAATCAGGTACCCAGAGTAGTTATGTGAATCCAGGCGCAAGTTATTTGTCTTCCAATGATCATCGTATATTTTTTGGTCTGGGAGATGACCCTATGATCACCCGGATGAAAGTAGAATGGCCTGGTGGAGGCGGAGACGTATTCTTTGAGATAGAATTGAATAAGTTTTACCGTATCGTTCAGGGAGGAGAAATATCCGCTCTTCAGCCTTAATTCTTTTTCTTTTTTATCTTTCTTTATTTTACACTCAATTAATTGGTCAGGATCTGTCATCTGGTTATGGTCTCCTCGATCGAAAAGAATATAACCAAGCAATTAAGTTTTTTTCCAGTGTCCTTAAAACTGATGTCGATAATATAAAGGCTATAAATGGTTTAGCTGAAGCTACGCACCGATCTGGTGATCCTATGGGCGCACTGAAATTATATCATCGTGGTCTTGAGTTTGATCATAACCAACCTGAGGCCTGGATCAGTATTGGGAATATTCATTATTATAATAAAGATAATTCCCAAGCTTTAAGAGCATATGAAAAAGCAAAAGACCTAAGACCGGATCATGCCCGTACTTATAATAACATTGGTACGATTCATAAAGAAAATGGGAACTACCCAGAGGCACTTTCAAATTATAAAGTTGCCTTCAAATATGATCCCAATTATGCACTGGTCTGTCGCAATATCGGGGATGTTCACCTTAAAGATGGGAACAATCTGGAAGCAGTCGATTGGCTCCATAAGGCCACCGGGTTGGACCCTGATAATCTTTATGGATGGTATTGGCTGGGAAGAGCCTATTATCGCTCCGGAAGGATAAAGGAATCCATAGGTCATTTTCTGCGTGTGCTTAGTCGAAAACCAGACCTACCTCAAGTTCACCATGATCTAGGTAAAGCATATTTTGGACTCCGAAAGTACAGAGAAGCGATCGAGCATGTTAAGCAGGCCATGATAAGAAATCCATCAATCCCACATTATTATATTACCCTGAGTAAGATCTATAATAGTCTCCACCAAGAGACCAAAGCTCTGGCGATCTTGGACACAGCCTTGACATGGAACAGATCGGACCCTGTTGTATGGATAGCAAAGGGTGATATTCATAAACAAGGTGGTCGTATGCAGGAAGCTTTAAAATGTTATGATATGGCTGTGTCCTTTCGTTCGGATCTTTGGCGAGGATATTATAAAAAGGGTGTAGCTCTATATTATCTTTCCCAATTGGAAGAGGCAAAAGAAGCACTAAAAGAAGCTCTAAGAATAAGAAATAAGGATGCAGGCTCTAACCATTTCATAGGAATGGTATATCTTGCACAAAATGACCCAGATACCGCTTTTGACTATTTATATAAAGCATCAATATTGGATTCAATGAATGCAGATATCTGGTTTCATTTGGGGCAAGGATGTATGCGTTTGGAAGATTGGTCTGATGCAGAGAAATATCTGCAACGATCCATAGAACTCAATGAACGTAATAAGGAAGCGCTTTATGCCATAGGGCAGGTATATCAAAAGATGAACGAACTTGATAGATCCCGTGATCATCTTGCGATTTTTAAGAAACTTTCAGATTTTGAAAAGGATCGGGATGCGCTATTGACAGAGATCCGTGTTCGACCAACTGAATTGAAATTGTATAGAGAGTTAGCAATTTTTTACGAACAACATGATTATGTTACTGAAGCAGCGGAAGTATTGAGAAAATCTGTATACCTGGGTGATAAAGAAGCTAAAGAGGAATTGAACAGGTTAAAGAGTCTAATAGAAATAGATCAAAGATAATGCTCGGTCCATTTATCCTATTCCAGCTCTCGTCAGCTATATTTCTAAGGTTCTTTGTTCCCGCTGGGTCTGTTTATTATGGTATAGTGTTATTACATATTACCTCAGGAATAGGGATCATACTTATGTTGCTGTTCCATGGCAAAAGCAGATCAAAACAATTATCTGGGTTGAATAAGACTGTCAGGTATCTTTTAACCGCAACATTGTCTTTTGGAATATTATTAGTCTTCAATGGTAGTTCTGGTACCTTAGGAGAATTGATATTCACTGCTCATGTACTTTCTGTCACAGGGTTTTTGATCTCATTTTTCATTCTGGAGAGAATTGAAGTTTCAGTTCTTTTAATATATGGAGCAGGAGTTATTGCTATTTTTTCTGTTTTGGTCTCTGCTAATGTGCTTGTTGGATACATAGAGAAGAATAATATAACAGGCGAGAAAACTGATTTTTATCCATCACCGGCACAGACCGTATCACAAAAATATCTGAATCCTGCATCTATTGATCGATCTCTCCGATGTGGAACATCTGGTTGTCACCCGGATATCCATTCACAATGGCAACAGTCCGCACATAGATTATCTTCTTTTAATAATCCATTTTATACTGGTTCTGTGGATTATCTATTATCTTCCGGTGATTCAACGGCTGTTCGATGGTGCGCCGGCTGTCATGATCCTGTGATGCTGCATACCGGTCTCCTAAAAGGAAGACCTGACAAGAATATCCCGGAAGCACATTCTGGGATCACCTGTGAGGTCTGCCATAGTATAGTTGAAAAACCCGATATAACTGGAAATGGAAAATATATTATAGGGGAGTTCGATGATTACCCCTTTTCAAGATCGGAAGGACTTTTATCCAAAGTGAACAATATGTTGATCAGGGTCGATCCGAGAGCACATAAAAAAAATATGCTCAAACCTTTTCACTCGCAAAGTGAATACTGTCTGACATGCCACAAGGTGAGTTTAGATACGACCATCAATCATTACCGCTGGCTCCGTGGTCAGGATGAGTACGATGCTTGGCAGCACAGCGGTGTAAGTGGTAATGCAGTAGC
>DCMX01000035.1:4786-8507 GCA_002321855.1 Fidelibacterota bacterium UBA1611
TCCCAGGATAAAGGTCACGATGGTGGCCGGGTTCGGGGACATTACTTTAATGCTGTCAATACGGCTTTGCCGTCACTTCCAAATTCACGGAACCAAGATTGGTTAGAAAGAACAACGGCTTTCATGCAGGATGATAAAATATCTGTGGATCTTTTTGGGATAGTGGATAATAATGGTTTGAGCGCACCACTTGGTGATTGTTATACTTATGTTCCCGGACAGGAAATACAGTTAGAGGTTGTAGTTAGAACGAGAGATGTGGGGCATGGATTTCCCGGAGGAACTATTGATTCCAATGAACCATGGCTCCAGTTGGAAGGCCTTGATGAATCGGGGAATATTGTGTTCAGTAATGGCCATCTTGAACCAGATCGATCGGTAGATGAAAAAGCACATTTTTTTCGGGGTCTCCTATTAGATAAAAACGGGGAATTTATTCTAAAACGCAACCCACATGAATGGGTAACAACACTGTATAATAATTCTATACCACCAGGATCGGCTGAAGTAATTCATTACCGCTGGTCTATTCCTCAGGATTTTGATCGTTCACTTAAAATTGTTGTTTACCTCCACTATCGGAAATTCAATCGAAGTATAACGGAAACATTCTTAGAGGATCCAATAGATCTGCCAATTATAACCATGGCAACTGATACTCTTATCTTGTTGTCTGGAAAGCAGGATTGTGATCGGGATATAAAAGATTTTCTTAGAATAAATGATTATGGGATTGGAATGTTTAGACAAAATAATCTACAAGCGGCACGCAGTGCATTTGAACAGGTTGTAAATATTAACCCTGAATATGCTGATGGGTTTGTGAACCTGTCTCGTATTTTGATCAAAGAGGGAAAGTTCTCTGCTGCTGAACAAGTTCTTGATAAAGCTATCCAAATAAAAAATGGATTTCCAAAAGCAGACTATTTCCTAAGCTTGATCCGGAAGAAACAGGGGAAATATAAAGAAGCTGTCAGATTGTTCGAGGCTGTGCGTTTAGAATTTCCCAATGACCGTATCTTGCTGAAAGAATTAGGACAAACATATTACTTTTTAGAACACTTTGACCTGGCCCTTACGACGTTCCATAATGCTTTGCTCATTGACCCTGAAGATTATCAGGCCCACTATAATCTGATGCTTATTCACAAAAAGATGGGGAATCAGGAAAAAGCACGCGATCATCAGAACCATTATTTGAAGTATAAACCGGATGAGGCTGCCCGGGCTGTAAGTCAGGTAACTCGACTTCAATTCCCAAATGCGAACAATGAAGCTCAATTGGTTCATCATCACGAATTATAGAATTTGTTATTAAGGTTTATAGATGATGTGATACTAAATTTTCCCCCTCTTTTTTGCTTATGAGCTATAGTTTTATAAAACAAAAACTTTCTGCTAATGAACCGGTCCTCCTGGATGGGGGTAATGGGACGGAAGTACTTCGCCGGGGTGTCCGCTGGCGTCAGCATGGCATTGAGGATGCCCCTGATGTTATCCGGGAAATACATATTGATTATATAGAAGCTGGAATTGATATTCTCACCACACACACCTTCAATTTGACAAAGCGTAACTTTATCAACTTCTTTCGAGATGGGGAGCATATGGCTTTGATCGGTGCTCCTGGCCTGCAAAAAAAAGCAATGGAATTATGCCGTTCTGCAGTATCTCTGGCGAGAGAAGCGTTGACACAAACAGGCAAGGAAGGAATTATCCCACTAGCTGGCTCCATTTCACCAGTCATGCATTTATTTCGTCCAGATCTCTCACCATCAGAAAATGATTGCTTAACTCACCATAAAGAATGTGTTGATATTCTGTCGGATTCCGGTGTTGACCTTATTTTTTTTGAGGGAATGAATAATTCAAGGGAAGCAAAAGCAGCTCTACAAGCAGCATCTGGGTTCGATCTTCCTGTATGGATGAGTTTTGTTCCTGGTTTGGATGGGAATCTATTAAATGGTGAATCGCTTTCGGATGCTGCTGATCTTGCCCGGAGCCAGGGTGCTGAGGCAGTTCTCGTTTCTGCTGGGAGCATACCTATGATAAAGAAAAGTCTGCCAAATATTATTAATGGATCACCTTGTGGGGCCAAAGCGATTATTGGTAGATACAGTCCCCCTAGTTGGAAGCCAGATTTTTATCCTCGATTCGAAGATACTGATGAAGTATCACCAGAAGAATTTTCCCAAGAAGTAAATAGTTGGTTGGATCAGGGTGTTCAAATTGTAGGTGGCTCTAGTGGAACAACACCAGAACATATCAGCGCTATTCGCAAAATAATAGGCTAAAAGCATGGGTTATAATGAATTAAAAAGTAAGATAGATGCCCAGCAGGTGACCTTTCTTGATGGAGGCATAGGCACAGAGATACTTCGCCGGGGATATACTTGGGCCAGCCACCAGCTGAAGAGTGAACCAGAATTAAATTTGGAGATCCATCAGGATTACATAGATGCCGGTGCGGATGTAATTACCACCAACACTTTTCAGCTCAGCAAACGCAGTTTTCGAAATCATTTTTCAAATAATGAACATCTTGAAGCTTTAGGTGCAAAGGGGTTATTGGACCGGGCCAGCGAATTAATTCATGAATCGGTTGCCTTAGCGGATAAAGCACGCCGTTCAATGGATCATAATGACATTCTGATCGCCGCTTCCATTACTACTTTGGAGTGGTGTTTTCGCCCGGATCGTAGTCCGGATGCCGAAGAGATATATGATGAGTATCTGGAAGAGTTAACAGACTATGCCGATGCCGGCGCCGATATTTTTCTCTTTGAGACATTCAATTCAACACCAGAAGCAGAGGTGGCGATCAAGGCTGCCAAAGAAATTGGCATACCAGCATGGGTCGCCTTTGTACCCTATCGGGATGGTCGCCTTCTGGGTGGTCAATCCATGAAAGAAGTAGCAGACTCAATGGCTCGTAATGAACCGGATGTCCTATTACTAAACTGTGCTCCACCTGATCATATTACCGCAGGTCTGGAGCAGCTGGCACCCTTGTGGAACAAACCTTTAGGCGTTTATGCTCATGTGGGCAAATTCAATCCCCCTGAGTGGCAGTTTACCGACGAATACAGTGCGGATCAGCATCTGCATGAATGCAAGCAATGGCATGATCTTGGTGCAACAGTTATCGGAGGTTGCTGTGGCACAACGCCCGCCTATATTAAAAAAGTAACTGAATTTTTCAGCTGAACTGTATTCTCCTTTTCACCCTTACTAATATTCCCCAAAATACACTATCGTTTCAGTGCCCTGTAGGTTTCTTGGTTCAGGCTGATGCTTTCAGTTCGCTCAAATAATATTCATCAAAAGCTGCTAACAGACTTTCTTGTCCAGAGTAAGGGGATGGAAAGTATTTTCTCGATCTGACACCTAATTGTGATAACTCTGATATATGCCAATCTTGTTTATTTGTCAGGTCCCAGAAATCGATGGCATCCTTTGTATTGTGCTTTTTTGATCTGAACACATTTTCTGAAAAAAGCCATGAATAGAAAATTCTGCATTTGTCGATACCAACAGGCCAGACCGTATGGTACATGACATATTCCGGATGCACGCTGATAAGCATATTTGGAAACATGGAATAAAAATATACTCGGTTCAGATCATCATCCTTTATCCCATCCAAAGGCGGACAGGATAATTTCCCATTGTGACTGACACTCTAGAAATTTTCGTTCAATTGGTTATAACCGCCTAGGAA
>DCMX01000035.1:8891-9387 GCA_002321855.1 Fidelibacterota bacterium UBA1611
CGGGGTGCAAAAGGGGGCAGTGATAACACTCACAGTAATTTTGTAGGACAAATTTCTAGTTACAATTCACATCATAGATGATCTGCTCTTTTAATAATAGATTATTTATCTGCAAATGCGAGAATCTTTTTGTTAAAGGTGCGAACGTTTGATCAATAAGTTTAGGCTGTTCAGATAAATTCAAAAAAATAAATCCATTCCATTCGCCGACCTCAACTGAGTGAAGGGGAAAATCATCCTTTTTAAAATCCCTCACCGTATTCATGTGGGGAGCGCCGATCAAATGTCCTTGAAGATCATAGGTCCAGCCGTGATAATTGCACTGAATCGAGTTTGAAAACTTACCCTCCGCTTCTTCACAGATACGTGTCCCCCTATGATGACAAATATTATAAAATGCCCGCAGTTTTCCAAGGTCATCTTTTAGTATAATAACGCTTTCATTGGCAATATTGAGCGTTAAAAAGTGTCCATTTTTAGAAATATCTGTAGAGCG
>DCMX01000079.1:0-3305 GCA_002321855.1 Fidelibacterota bacterium UBA1611
GACCACATAATGATCGATGGGTGATTCTTGTCTCGTTCCACCATTCGCTTGATCCGTGAAAGATGAGCTTTTTCCCATTCGGGTGCATTTCCCAGAGTACGTTCTGGCTTATAGCCCATACCATGACTCTCTATATTTGCCTCATCGATCACATAGAGACCATATTTATCACATAGATCATACCAATAGGGATCACAGGGATAATGGCTTGTTCGCACTGCGTTAATATTGAACCGTTTCATAAGTCGAATATCATCTTCCATCAGCTCGCGGCTGATGACGTGACCAGTGACCGGATCGTGCTCGTGGCGATTCACACCCTTAAAATATATGGGCTTACCGTTCAATAATAATTGTCCTCCTTCCACTTCTACAGTTCGAAAACCTATTTCATCCGTTATGACAGAAAGGACATCATAACCTTTTTTAACGGTTATATTAAGCCGATACAGGCTGGGCGTTTCAGCTGTCCAAGGTTCCACATTTCGCACAGAATATTTGACCATGTGTGTGGTCTTTGAGTTTGCATCCATTGACACCCGATCCATTCTTGAAAAAGCTTGTTTTCCATTTGGCTTTAATAGTTCTGTGAGAACAGTGACCCTTTCATGATCACCCGTATCATTGGCTATAACTATCTCAAGACTGAACTCACCTATATTATATGATCCATCCAAAGGTGTTTTAGCCCAAAAGTCAACGATGCGAACTTTTGGTTCGGCATACAGATAGACATCACGCTCAATTCCACTGATACGCCAGAAGTCCTGACATTCTAAAAAGGATCCATCGGACCACCGATATACTTCCAGCGCTACTACATTTTCATCGGCTCTCACATGATCAGTAATATCAAACTCAGCAGGAAGCTTGCTCCCCTGACTGTAGCCCACTTTCTCCCCATTCACCCAGATATAAAATGCCGACTTAACAGCACCAAAGTGAATAAGAATACGATTATTGAGCCAGTCCTTAGGAATATTGAAATGTCTTCGGTAGGATCCGACAGGATTATAATCGTCAGGAATATCTGGTGGTGCTGGATCATATGTAAATTCGTAGGGATGGTTAAGATAGATGGGTACCCCATACCCATTGATCTCCCAGTTGGCAGGTACATTAATGCTATCCCAGTCAATATCATTAAACTCTCTTCGAAAAAAGTCCTTTGGACGATCATCTGGCGAACCTACCCAGTGGAAAGCCCAATTGCCGTTCAATGATTGATAAAAGTGAGATCTACGCAGGTCATTCGAATCAGCTAATGATCTGGATTCGTAAGCGAAAAAAGTTGATCTTGCCGATTCTTTATTGATCTCAATAATTGATGGGTCCTCCCAGATATTTCCGGGATAGCAAATGTTTGATATTATCATGCCGACCAAAGTGGACACGAATCTAATGTTGAATCTCATTTTTTTAAAAAAGTGGTCATTCTATTACAATTACAATTTACGAGAATCTTTTTTTTAGTTTATTGTTTCATGTTATTATAATTTTTCAGAATAATTAAAAATAAATTCGAACATAAAGTATTGAATATTGGATCATAGTTTTTCACATTGCGAATCAACATTTATAAGGAATTCTAAATACCAGAATTCTACCACTTCTATCCCTTATATAATTGTAGATCATTATCCTGATCTTGGTTTACTTACTGCCTTGCGGTTCCTGGAATGGGTTTCAGAAAATCCAGAAGGAGTTATAAGCTTGCCCACCGGAAAAACCCCAGAATATTTCATAAAGTGGACACAACTCCTGTTATCGAATTGGTCGGATCCAGAGCTGGTGACATTGAGGAAAAAAAATGGACTGAATATTGATAAAAAACCCGTTCTGACCCAATTACATTTTGTCCAGATCGATGAGTTTTATCCTATCGACCCATCTCAAACTAACAGTTTCTATAATTATGTACAGGAATTCTACGTAAAAGGATTAGGGCTCAAAATTGACAATGGTCTTTTCATGAATTGTGATAAGATCCCGAGGACCGCTGGTAAATCATTAGATGAAATTTTTCCTGATGGTTTGGTCGATCTTTCCCTTCGTACTCGGAATCCACAAAACGTATTGGAAAAGACACAGCGGGACACGATTTCAATGGTAGATCAATGGTGCACAGAATACGAAGAAAAAATTCGCGATCTGGGCGGTATTGGTTTCTTTGTAGGTGGTATAGGGCCTGATGGACATATTGCTTTTAATATTCGCGGATCGGATCACAATTCCACAACACGGCTCACTACCACGAACTTCGAGACCCAAGCCGCCGCAGCTATGGATCTTGGCGGTATCGAGATAGCTCGAAATCGACTGGTTATCACTATTGGGTTGAATACCATTACCTCTAACCCAAACGCAACAGCAATAATAATGGCTGCCGGTGAAGCAAAGGCCGATATTGTGCGAGCGTCCATAGAAAATGATGAAACTATTCAGTATCCAGCTACCGTGCTGCAAAGGCTTGAGGGTAGCAGGTTCTACCTGACTAAAGGAGCAGCAAAGGAGTTAAAAGATGTAATCAAATTCGATCTAAAGCGTGAACCATTGACCAAACAAAAAATACAATGGTCCGTGGTTCAATTATGCAAGCGTCTGAATAAATTCGGACATCATCTTACCCTTGAGGATCTAAAGAATGATCCTATCTGTTCTCAGATCCCTGATTTAAATCTAAATGTCATTTCAGATGTGATCGATTCATTCAGAATTAGACTCGATAGAACAATAAACATGGCTAATGGTGAAACATATCTTCATACTGGTCCACACCATGACGATATAATGTTGGGATATTTGCCTTTGATAATTCACCAGATCAGATCACCAGCTAATAACCATTACTTTGCGAATATGACATCCGGATTTACATCCGTAACAAATTCTTATCTCTACGGTATCCTAATTAAAACGGCTGAATTCCTAAAACAAGACAAAATTCAGATGACCAATTATCCTGATTTTTTTGATAAAGGTTACAGATTAAAATGGGATAAGGATGTTTACCACTATTTGGACCGAATAGCTGCCAACAATATTGAAGGACAAAGCAGGGGCCTGAGCCATCGCATAGTGCGTATAATTGTAGAGATATATGGTATAAAATCAGTTTCTGGCCTGACCGATAAAATTGCTGAAACTCTCAGCTACTTGGACAGTTGCTATGATGGAGAAAAAAATAAGAATGATATCCAGCGAATGAAGGGTATGGTTCGGGAATTTGAAGAAGAACTGGTTTGGGCTCACTATGGAGTAAAGATAAAGAATATATACCATCGTCGCTTAGATTTTTATAAGGG
>DCMX01000079.1:3708-5141 GCA_002321855.1 Fidelibacterota bacterium UBA1611
ATCATTACTCTTGCTTTAGACCCAGAAGGAAGCGGACCCGATACCCATTACAAGGTACTACAAACCATTGCCGAAGCGCTTCGTATCTGGCAGAGGGAAAAGAATCTAGAAAAGATTCGGGTATGGGGATATCGTAATGTCTGGTGCCGGTTTGACCCTTCTGAAGCGAATATCATGGTTCCCGTATCTTTGAACTCTATGGCTGCACTACGGGATACATTCATGACCTGCTATTTAAGTCAAAGGGATGCTTCATTTCCTAGCTACGAATTGGACGGTCCATTCTGCGATTTGACCCAAAAAATCTGGGTAGAGCAGCATGAATTAATGGAGCTGGTATTAGGGAGGAATTTCTGGTATCAGAACGAGCACCCTCAACTACGGGCAACACATGGACTTGCTTTTCTTAAGGAAATGTCCGTAGACCAGTTTTTGAGTGAAGCAAGAAGGTTAGAAATGTCAGCGGAAGGGGTATCAAATTTCACCAAAGATATTTAGTATATTACTCATGATCATGATCATGAATGGATGCACCGACAAACCGGAAAAGTTATTTGGATTGATCCCTAACCCATCCCAATTAAAGATAAAAAATGGGACGATCGAATTAGAAGGTGCAATAGGGCTTCGTTATGACCGAGATGACACCAATCTATCGAGAATATCAAAACAACTTTCAGATAGATTGGCTGATCATGGTATCAAAGTCTCAGGAAAAGTAGATCAGGTTCCCATACTTTCATTATCAAAAATATTGCCAGCACAGGATGATGATCCTGAAACGTATACACTATCCATTTCAGATCAAGGAATTCAACTACAGAGCGCAGGTTATGCAGGCTTGTATTATGGATTGGAAACTTTCTACCAATTATTGACCATAGCTGAAACCTCTGACAAGTATGAGATACCATTCATTGAGATCGAAGATACTCCTCGTTTCAAATGGCGCGGAATGCATCTCGACGTGGCCAGACACTTCTTTCCCACGGAATTCATAAAAAGATATATAGACCTTATTGCCATGCACAAGATGAATATTTTCCACTGGCACCTTACCGAAGACCAAGGGTGGAGAATTGCGATCAAACAATATCCAAAACTGCAAAAGATCTCCGCCTGGAGAAATGAGACACTGGTCGGACATTACCGGGACAAACCTCATCAGTTTGATGGAAAACGGTATGGTGGTTACTATACACAAGAAGAGATAAGAGATATTATTTCCTATGCCACGGATCGTTATGTTACTGTTGTTCCAGAGATCGAGATGCCCGGACACGCCACCGCTGCTCTATCAGCATATCCAGAACTCTCTTGCACTGGCGGACCCCATGAAGTTGAAACTATTTGGGGTGTACACAAGGAAGTATTCTGTGCAGGCAAAGAAGAGACCTTTAAGTTCCTTGAAAATGTTCTTAAGGAAGTATCAG
>DCMX01000079.1:5518-9411 GCA_002321855.1 Fidelibacterota bacterium UBA1611
CGCTGGAAGGATTGTAACCTGTGTCAAGCCCGGATAAGGTCTGAAGGTTTGAAAAATGAGCATGAGCTACAAAGCTATTTTATAAAACGGATCGAAGGGATCCTAGATGGATACGGAAAAAGACTGATTGGCTGGGATGAGATATTGGAAGGAGGCCTTGCGCCCAAGGCCATAGTTCAAAGCTGGCGCGGAATGGACGGCGGTATCCAAGCAGCTAATGCCGATCATCAGGTTATCATGTCGCCTACTACATACGCTTATTTTGATTATTATCAGTCAGAAGATAATCAAAATGAGCCTTTGGCCATTGGCGGATACTTGCCACTTGAAAAGGTTTATGATTTTGAACCTGTACCCAATGATATCGATCCAGATAAACGCCACCTGATCCTGGGTGGTCAGGCAAATCTATGGACGGAATATATCAGAACACCGGAACAGGCAGAATATATGGCAGTTCCAAGAATGTGTGCTATGGCTGAAGTCCTATGGTCTCCCAGGAGCAAGAAGGATTACAATGATTTTTTCTTGAGAATGGTCAAGCACACTGAACGGCTTGACCGTATGGGAATAAACTATCGCAAACTGGATCAATGAGATTCTCCTAATATTATTAAATCAATGAATTTGAGGTCAACTCATGTTACAAAACCAAGATAATCATATCGAACTCAAGGACAACCCGCACATGCATTTATTGAAGATCATTGCTCTATTGACCATATTGATTTTATGCGCATGCAACACCCAGCCTGCGAAAAAAGAGATCACTGTTGAATGGATTTACTCTGAGGACGCAAAGACCCTATCTGCTGTTCATAGTTATCACTGGTTAGAAGATAATACGGCAATTCTTTTTGATAGACGCAAGCCAAAAGAAAAAAGGACCTTTCTCAAGCTTGACCCAGAAAATCCAGGTCAAATGAACATGATCGTTGATCATGAAAAAGCGATCATTAGCCTGCAGGAACACATCGGAAAGGAAGACTCTACCGAGTACCTGGATTGGCCTCTTTCATTCGGTCCTAATGGAAAGCATGCTTTATATATCTATAAAAAAGACATCTTTCTATTAGATCTCGAATCATCAGTATTTCGAAGGATCACTAAAACAAATACAAATGAGAAATCACCCCGGTTCTCACCTGATGGGACCAAGTTCGCTTTTGTCAGAGATAATGACCTCTATATGTATGATATCGCAAGGATGCGTGAAAAACGGTTGACCAAGAATGGTTCTGATACTATTCTGAATGGTACTGTTTCCTGGGTATACTGGGAAGAGATCTTTGGTCGGCAGGATATAGGCTACTGGTGGTCCGAAGATTCCAAGGCTTTGGTATTTCTACAGACCGATGAAGCGTCAGTGACAAAGATGCATTATATTGATTTTAAGCCGGCTGAGCCGCGTTTGATAACACAGAGATACCCGAAAGCAGGAACAGATAATCCAGTTGTTAAAGTTGGTGTGATGGAAATTGATGACCAAAAAATAAAATGGGCGGAGATAGAGCCTTATGAATATATCTGCCGGGTAAAATGGCTACCGGACAGTAAGAGATTCAGTGTTCAAACAATGAACCGTGCTCAGACCGAATTGAACCTGTTCTACATAGATCGGGCCAGTGGTAGGAATCTTGGTAAGATATTGACCGAAAAGGACTCAGGCTGGGTAAACATCAATGATGATCTATACTTTCTTGATCAGGAATTCGTATGGCAGTCCGAGCGGGACGGGTATGCACACTTGTATCATTTTAGGGATGACGGCAGCCTGATCGGACAGATAACCAAGGGGGACTGGGCACTACGATCATCCGGTGGACCTTTCTGGCTTAGACGATCGGTAGTTAATATAGATGAAAAGAATGGCCAAATCTATTTCACTGCTATGGAGAGATCATCTATCGAGCGCCATCTCTACCGCATCCGATTCGATGGTAGCAAGATGAAGCGTATCACAGAAGACAATGGTGTTCATAATATCAGCTTCAGTCCAAATGGAAAATATTATTTTGATTCCTTTTCAAACATCGGCACACTGCCAGCGCTCTCACTTAACACGAACGATGGAAAAGAATTAGTTCTTATAGCAGAACCACGACCAGAACTCTTAGCAGAATTGGAACTACAGACACCAGAACTTTTCACCATCCCAACTAAAGACGGGTTCTCAATGCCGGCACAAATTCTGAAACCGAAGAATTTTAGTCCTATCAAAAAATATCCTCTTATCTTTCATATCTATGGTGGCCCATCCGCTCCAACTGTTTTTGACCGATGGCAAGGGTCATCGCTATTTTTTGATAACATGCTGCTTGAGAGGGGATACATTGTGGTAAAGTTTGACCATCGTAGTGCGACAGCTATCAGTAAAGAACTTGAGAACCGACTGACAATGATGATGTCTGGACCAATAGAGATCGCTGATATTGTTGATGGTATCCACTGGCTAAAATCACAAGCCTATGTGGACCCAAACAGGGTGGGAATATGGGGCTGGAGTGGAGGAGGAAGTTTCACATTGAACTCAATGACCAATACCCGGGAGTTCAAGGCAGGAATTTCCGTTGCGCCCGTGACCGATTGGCACTACTACGATACTAAATGGGCGGAATTTGCAATGAAACGTCCAGAGGATAATCCAGATGGATATGAACAAACATCATTCGTTAAAACAGCAAAAAATCTGCACGGTCGTTTGTTGCTGGTTCATGGAACCTATGACGACAATGTTCATCCGCAGAACTCCTGGCATTTTGTAGATGAACTGGTAAAAGCAAATATCATGTTCGACATGATGTTCTATCCCATGCGCAAGCATGGTATATCTGACGATCCGGCACGGATTCATTTGTATAATAAAATGCTTGAGTTCTGGGAAGAATTTTTATGATTAGTGCCAAACCTGCACCATTCAACCCATAAATCTTTAATCCTTTCCAGCCAAATAAATTTCTTATACATTCTATCATGGACAATCGTGGCAACCAGTTGAAAAACATAGGTAATTATGTAATACTAGGTTCGATCGCTCTGGTCATCGTCTTAGACCTGGGGAATAGGGACGGTGGAACCCTAATCTTCCTTCTCTTATTAATTGTCGGCTTTCTATGTGTTCTTGCAGGTGAAGCTGTGACAAATCCTTTTGATATGAGAGATGACACTGGGGTGGAAGATGTAGGCTCTTTTGCGATGGAGCAACAAGACAGTTCCTCTTCTGCTGAAGATAGCGGATCTTTTTATAGGGAAAACAAAGATTCTGGAGGGCTTTACTAGACCTTATCGACCTTTTACCCTCATACACTAAAAGGTATTACATTATTAAATAAGAAAGCCCATAGATAGCAGGGTAAGAAAACATTGCGCACCATGATGTGTGGTGCTTCAGAATCTACTCTATAACCTGATATTGAATTTTTCCAGTATCGATAGCATTAGAAAATATGCTATCACCGTTAGTGCTATCGCACTTGATAGGGACACAAAAAAATTCAGCCGGAGCCTTAGAAATATCGGTAACGTGATAAATAATACCAAGGATGGTAAGACCATCCAGAATATCCCTTTCGACAAAACAATGATCTGTTGCGTATTCTGAGTATCAATATATAGCCAGATCATCGCAAGCACAGATACTATTGGGATTGATGCTATTACCGAACCAATTAAAGTACTTCGCTTTGCGATCTCGGAGATCAATACGATCAAAACTGCTGAAATAACAATTTTTATAATATTATAGACCATATGGAACCTGCCTGAAATTTAATCACCATAATTATGAACAAATACTCTATTAAAAGCGGAATTATTGATAGTGTCAGGGCTATTTCAGCAGTACCATCTTCTTGGTCTGCCTGAAATTTCCTGCCTGTATCATGTATAGGTAA
>DCMX01000261.1:0-5240 GCA_002321855.1 Fidelibacterota bacterium UBA1611
CCGTCAGGCCCGGAAGGGAGCAGCGGTAAACTTTGCGATTCATGTGCCGGCAGACATTTGAAACTGAGCTGTTTGCTTTGAACTAAATTATGTCCGGAATGGTCAAACAACGGCGCACGGCCGATCAATAAAGATGTCTTACAAAATACTATCATTAAAATGGAGACCGCAAATATTTAAGGATATTGTCGGTCAGGATCATATTACTCAAACCCTAGTTAATGCTTTAAAACAGAACAGGATTGCTCAGGGGTATCTTTTTACTGGTCCAAGGGGTGTGGGAAAAACTACCACAGCCCGTATTCTATCCATGGCATTGAATAGTCCAGATGGACCAGCTGCTGATTTTGACCCTGATACTGAAATAGCACGTGAGATTGCTGATGGGCGAGCACTGGATGTATTGGAAATAGATGGTGCATCCAATCGTGGGATCGATGAGATTCGAAGATTACGTGAGCAGATCAAATTTGCCCCTATGAATTGTTCCTATAAGGTCATTATCATCGATGAAGTACACATGTTAACCACACCAGCGTTTAATGCTCTGCTACGTACACTGGAAGAACCACCACCGCATGGGAAATTTATTTTCTGTACCACAGATGTTCACAAGGTTCCGGCAACGATCATTTCTCGTTGTCAGCGGTTTGATTTCAATCGTATTTCTCTGCAGGTCATCTCTGACAGGCTGAAATCCGTTGTGAAAGATGAAAATATCATAATAGAGAAGGAATCATTAGCATCCATTTCCCGGAAAGCGGATGGTAGTATGCGAGATGCTTTGAGCCTGTTAGATCAAGTCATATCTTTTTGTGGTTCCAGCGTTCTTCATGAGGATGTTGTGATAGCTCTTGGTCTTATACCACAGGATCTGTATTTTGATTTTACTCGATCCATTAGAGAAAAAAATAATGAGCTAATGATTACATTATTATCCAAGTTCACAAGTTTTGGGATTTCTGCTGCGGAAGTATTGAATGGTATAGGTGAGCATATACGGAACTTGCTCTATGCGGGAGTGAAGAATGGTCAGGAACTACTGGAGATGAATCAGGAGTATCGCAAGCTTTATGTCCAGGAATCTGCAGAATGGGATAAAAGGGACCTTATACGCGTTGGCCAGGCCTTGGGTGATGTCTCAGTATACATTAGACAAGCCGCAGATCCCTATTTGCTATTGGAGATGACTGCCTTTAAACTTCTCGAATTGGATAGGTCGATCTCCATTGATCAATTACTATCTGGTGATATGCCAGTACCCTCAAGTACAAAGAATACTATTCTCCCTCCCACAAATACAGTAGACAAGAAATTAACTTATTCGAAACCTGCGGACGCTTTCGATCAACATATGATAGACAAGGATATTAAATCAACCAAACCAGATACAAAAGCTGGAAAATCAGACGAGCAAAAATCAAGGAATGAGTCTATTCCGGGAAAAACTTCAGATTTGAAATCTGAAAAGAAAAAAATAGGTCATGAAAATGATGATGACTCGAACATATCATTACATGATATTGAAACAGCGTGGCCAAATATTTTAGTAGACATACTTACTAAAAGGCCATCGATAGGCACCATACTTGAGAATAGTAAACCGATAGATTATGATGGTCAAATTGTAACCATCCAAGAATCCAGCCAGAGTGAGTTTAATTTGAAAATGGTGGAAACACATGCCAAAATCGTCGAAGAAATAATTAGTGTTAAGATTGGTCGTGGTTTGCGTATCAGATTAATAAAAGGCAAAGGTGAAGCGCAAGGCAAAAATGATACAAAAGGTAAAAAGTCTGAAAAGAAATTAAATACCGATGATAAAAAAACACTTAACAGAATTGTCGAATTGTTTGATGGTGAGATTTTAAGATAGGAGATAGAATGCTAAAGGGGAATATGAATACCTTGCTTAAGCAAGCACAAGAGGTTCAAAAACAGATTGAGAACGTTCAGCAGGAACTATCGGTATTGATCATTGATGCTGAATCTGGCGGTGGCATGGTATCAATACAGGTTAACGGAAAACTAGAAGTTCTTGCACTAAATATTGATGCTGAAGCACTGGAAGAAGATAAGGAAATAGTAGAAGATCTAATTATTTCTGCAATGAATAAGGCCATTACAAAGGCACAATCTGAATCTCAGAAAAAAATGAACGCGGTCACCGGAGGAATGCTTTCCGGGTTAAAGATACCAGGAATGTAAATTGAATTCCTTTCCAGAAAGTGTAAATCAACTGATTAGAGAGCTATCGAGGTTGCCAGGCATTGGTCAGAAGACTGCTCAACGTCTAACATTTCATATATTAAAATCAGATCAAAATGATGTTGAACGATTGGCAAGGTCATTAATGGATATCAAATCAAAAACAGGTTCATGCACTATTTGTGGTGCAATAACAGAAACTGATCCTTGTGGGATTTGTAGTGATTCCAAAAGAGATGATTATCTAATCTGCATAGTTGAAGATGCTCAAGATATTTATGCTTTTGAAAAGACCAACTCTTTTCGAGGAAAATATCATGTGCTTGGCGGGGTTATTTCTCCACTGGATGGGATTGGTCCGGATGACCTTAATCTGGAGAAACTATATAGCAGGGTTGAGCCTGGTACAGAAATTGTTTTGGCCACAAATCCAAGCATAGAGGGTGATACAACAGCATTATATTTGGCAAAGGTACTTACTAAGAAAAAAGTTAAGATTACTCGTCTTGCAAGAGGGATTCCTGTTGGCAGCGAAATAGAATACATGGATGAGATTACATTGATTCGTGCTATGGAAGGTAGAACAATCCTTTAATGACTCCAAATATCCTCACAATCGTTCGAATCATACTGACACCATTATTTATCATTTGTCTTTTTTCGAGCTATTCTACTGCAAAATTTTGGTCCCTTGTGATTTTTGTGGTTGCTGCTATTACTGATGCATATGATGGCCATCTTGCACGGAAATATGATCAGGTGACTATCGAAGGAAAATTCTTAGATCCTATAGCAGATAAAATACTGGTTTCATCTGCATTTATTTCGTTCGCTATCATGGGAATCATAGACTATTGGATGGTTGGTTTGATTATTTTCAGAGATTTATTTGTGACTGGTCTTCGCTTTGCCATGGTGAGTAAAGGTTTGGAAATGGTTACCAGTAGATTAGCTAAGTTTAAAACAGGGATTCAGATTACCGTCATAATCTTCACTTTAATCTTTCTTGGATTGCAGCAGGGCATAGCTTGGGAATGGACAATGCCCATTTTGGCTATTATTGAGCAATACCGACTTATTTATATTCTGACATTTATTGTCACATTATTCACCATTTATACTGGCGTGAATTATCTTTACCATAATAGACCAATTATACAGAAATATTTAAGTAGATCAATATGAGAAAATTAGCTGAAATATTTGCAACTGTAGTATATATTGGTCGCTTGCCACTTGCTCCTGGAACCTGGTGCAGTTTCATCTCACTGGGTGCCTGGTACATGCTTAGATTCTGGATGGCTGACAATTTTTTTCTTTATGGTAGCCTTGTCCTATTCTTTGTTGGGGTTGCAGTATCCACAATTCATGCTGAAACATTGGGTGAAGATGACCCATCTGAAATTGTTATCGATGAGTGGGTTGGGCAGTGGCTTGCACTATGGATGCTACCACACTCATTTCTTTGGGGGTTGGTGGCGTTCGTATTTTTTAGAATCTTCGATATTTTTAAACCTGGACCAGTACAAACGATGGGTGATATTAAATCAGGGGTCGGAATTATGATGGACGATGTGGTAGCAGGTATTTTATCCTTATTTGTGACTCAAAGCCTGGTCTATTTTATGGGATGAAAGCAGCTATCCTGACCATTGGAGATGAAATACTTTCCGGAAACACGATCAATACGAATTCATCTTGGATCAGCAAAACCATAGATAGTACAGGTTGTCAGATTGTTTGTCATTTGACTGTACCTGATTCTAAAAAACATATCAATAATGGTCTTGACCAATTGTTTTTGTATTCCCTTGATCTAATTTTATGCACAGGTGGTCTGGGCCCAACAAAAGACGATATAACCAGGGAAACATTATGTGACTATTTTAATACTACCTCGGATTTTGACAGAAATTATTGGAATGAGTTAAAGGCACGGTTTAAAAGTATTGGTCATGTTATTCCCGAGTCGAACAGATCCCAGGCCTTTGTCCCAAAAGTGGGAAAGGTCTTCCCCAACCCAAAAGGATCAGCAAGGGGTCTGTGGTTTGAACAGGATCAGGTCACATTATTTGCGTTGCCCGGTGTGCCAAACGAAATGAAAGCTATGATAAGGGCAACCGTATTGCCCTGGATAAAGGAAAGAACCGCTGTGCCAATACACGTACAAACTATACGCACAACTGGATCGCCAGAATCAGTTCTTATTGAAAAAATTAATAAAATCGTTGAAACAGACCATGGTTGTAGGATTGGGTACTATCCGTCCTCTCTCGGTGTTGATATTCGTTTAACCAGTACGAAAAAAAGTGCGATTTCCCAATTGAAAGAGAAATTGTGTTTTGCTTTAGGTACCTTGGTTTATGCTTATGGGAAAAAGAAATTGGAAGAAATCGTAGTGGATTCTTTGAAAGATAGTGACCAAACAATTTCTACAGCAGAGTCATGTACGGGAGGACTAATAGGACATCGTCTAACACAGGTTCCAGGTAGCTCCAATGTTTACTGTGGTGGTGTAATTGTTTATAATGATTATGCAAAAATGGATTTACTTAACGTGAAAAAATCGACATTAAAAATTCATGGTGCTGTTAGTGCAGAGACTGCATGGGAGATGTCTCAGGCAGTAATGCAGCGTTTTAAGACATCTATAGGTATCTCAGTGACAGGAATCGCTGGACCAGGTGGGGGCACTAAAAATAAACCAGTAGGGCTTGTATATGCAGGGCTTACAGACTCAAATGGAAACAAGACCAAAAAATTCATGTTTAGTGGTGATCGAAATTCCAATAAACTCCGTAGTAGCCAGGCCGTTTTGAATTGGATCAGATTAATGATACAGAATGCCAAATAAGTTGGTTAGAACCTTTATTTCTGTCCCAGTTCCAGAAAGGGTAAAAAAAGTAAAGCAAATGTTATTTTCCACGTTGGAAAGTGAAAAAGTCAATATAAAATGGGTAAAAAATATACAGATTCATCTCACCCTGAAATTCTTAGGTTTTACACCTGATATAGATATAAATAGATTAAAG
>DCMX01000261.1:5625-8622 GCA_002321855.1 Fidelibacterota bacterium UBA1611
CAATACTGGCTGTTTTCCTTTACCCAACCGGCCACGAGTCCTTTGGCTGGGTGTTAATGATGAAAAAAATGAATTAGCATTATTGGTAAATGATTTGGAACAAGTTTTGGAGATAGAAGGTTTTCCTATGTCTGATAAGCCTTTTTCCCCGCATATTACATTAGCACGTATTAGCTATCCACAGAAATACACACCAAATGTTTCTCGATACCTTCAGTCTTACTATGATGAGATTGTTTTACCACTAAATCGTGTGCAATTTTTCAGCAGCGAATTGCTTCCATATGGGGCAGTTCATACTTTATTAGGTACCTTTCCAATGGGTGAGAATATTTAAGGAGTTATAATGACTAACCAAACTAAAAAAACTAAAGCATTGGACCTTGCCATGACACAGATAGACCGCCAATTTGGTAAAGGGTCTATAATGCGATTAGGCTCTGATAGTGTGCGTGTTAGGGAAAATGTTATTTCTACTGGTTGCTTATCTCTCGATGTGGCTTTGGGTGTTGGCGGAATCCCCAGGGGAAGACTTATCGAGATATTTGGACCCGAGGCTTCGGGAAAAACAACACTTGCACTTCACATTGTTGCTGAGGCTCAGAAAGGAAAAGGATATGCGGCTTTTATAGATGCAGAACATGCATTAGATCCCGAGTATTCTAAAAACTTGGGTGTTAATATTGATGAATTACTGATTTCTCAACCAGATTCGGGAGAACAATCCCTTGAGATTACAGAAACATTGGTTCGTAGTGGGGCAATAGATGTGATTGTCATAGATTCTGTTGCAGCCTTGGTTCCTCGTGCAGAATTAGAAGGTGAAATGGGAGATACTCATGTAGGGCTCCAAGCACGTCTTATGTCGCAGGCATTACGGAAATTGACTGGCACTGTAAATCGTTCAAACACAACGGTTGTATTTGTTAATCAGATCCGTGAAAAAATTGGTGTTATGTTTGGTAACCCGGAAACAACACCTGGTGGGAGGGCATTGAAATTTTACGCTTCCATAAGGATGGATATTCGTCGCATAGGTAGTCTTAAAGATGGTGGGGAAATTGTCGGGAACCGTGCGCGGGTCAGAGTTGTAAAAAATAAGGTCGCTCCTCCTTTTAAAGATACAGAAGTCGATATTATGTATGGGAAGGGAATCTCAAAAGAAGGTGATATACTTGATTTGGCCATAATGGGTGATATTGTAGAAAAGACCGGTGCATGGTTTTCCTATGGCGAAGTTAAAATTGGGCAAGGTAGAGAGAATGCGAAACAGTATCTTATAGATAATATTGATATACTTAATGAGATTATTGTGAAGGTACGAGCATTCATGGGGATTGATGGGAACAACGAAAATTAGAGTTATCTCTGTTTCGCATCAGAGAAAAAGAAAAAACAGGTATTCGATTAGATTAAGTAATGGAGAGGTCTTTGGTATTTCTGGAGACGTTTTATTATCTAACCCAGTCCGTGTAGGCGATTTACTCGATCACCATTCAATGGAGAAATTAATTGAATTAGAATGTTTGAACGAGGTTCGTGAATCAGCACTATCTTTGATTAGTTATAGAATGAGAAGTAAAAAAGAAATAGTACTCAGACTGCATAGAAAAGGTTTTACAACGATACAGATCGAATCAACTATAGCAGAGCTTGAGAAAAAAGGGTTGATTGATGATGAAAAATTCGGATTATTTTTTGCTAGAGATAATGTAAAAAGAAGTCTATTAGGGCCGGTTGCCTTAAAACATCGATTGAAAAGTCATTTCTCGTCTTTTGAGATAATAGAAAAAATTTGCAATAATATTTACCAAGAATTTCCGATTGAATCGCTTATTAGAGATATCATTAATAAACATTCTTTA
Source organism: Fidelibacterota bacterium UBA1611 (assembly GCA_002321855.1). Classification (GTDB taxonomy): domain Bacteria; phylum Fidelibacterota; class Marinisomatia; order Marinisomatales; family UBA1611; genus UBA1611. The sequence goes on from DCMX01000261.1 coordinate 7,491, forward strand.
AATGATCTTAAGAACCATTCAAAAAATAAAAAACGACTAATAAGTAAATTAAAGAGAAAGGGTTATTGTTGGAATGATATTGAGCCTGTTCTCAAATATTACAACATATAACAAGAAAAACTCTTTTACATATCATGCTAATAATCAATGACCTGCTTAATATAAGTACATTTATAGTATAAACGTCACAATGTGGACTACTATCTTCTTAACTGTTGAAAATGGCTTGTCCACTGTAAATCATAATGAATAGATTGATATAATGATTGGGATTATAACCTCAAATAGCAAGACTATTAATTTGAGCGTTATAGCTGGAATATTGCGTGTAATGTGTAATGATTTATTTTATATTTTATATATTAAATAATACTGTAAATATATTAATTAATAAATATAAACAATTAATATAAAGTTATACTTTATAATTAATGAAATAAAAATTGGGGCAGACCTCACAATGACCTCGGCGCAAAGTGAACGTCTACCCCTTCCACATACCAAAGGTACCAAACCAGCACCTTCAATGCATAAAGTATTGGTTTATTTGATGTAAGTCAAGAAGAAATTATAGCTTATTTTCAATACGAAAAGCTACCTGAATAAGTACCGAGGGAGGGACTCGAACCCCCACGGGCTTACACCCACCAGATTTTGAGTCAGGCGCGTCTACCAATTCCGCCACCCCGGCAATTTTACCCAAATTCTATTAAACAAAGTTATTCTAATACTAATTGATGAGTCAAGTCGATGGAATTGTATGGTGCCATTTTTGCATTTAAATTCAGCTTTAATAATAATGCTTACCTAATAGGAGATTCCATGGAAAAGACCAAAATAAATACCACAACAGTTACTCATCTATTCGAGCAGGCTTCAAATCGAGGTGATGAAGCTGCTATTGCATATAAAAAGGATGACAAATGGAATGATATCACCTGGCAGGAATACGCGCAAGATGTTCGAAGAGCTGCTGCAGGATTGGTATCCATGGGAGTTGGTAAGGGTGACAAAGTTTGCATATTAGGTTTTAATTGTTACGAGTGGGTTGTAATGGATCTGGCTTCCATTATGATTGGAGCTATACCGGCCGGCATATATGCAACCTGTTCACCACAAGAAGTGGCATACA